>JAACVI010000212.1 GCA_009992505.1 Myxococcales bacterium | reverse complement strand
GTCCGCCTGGGGCTTGTCGGGCGCGCTGTGGCAGCTCGTGAGCGTCGCCAGCAGACCGAAGAGGAGGAACCATCGCGTCATGCGCCGAGCTAACCAGAAAGCGCGCGACAGGTGAACTGCCTCGAACAGAGAGCAGGCGCGGCAGCCCAGCGGCGCGTCAGCCCAGCGGCGCGCCCTCGCGCTCTTCGGGCGTGACCTGCCAGATGTCGGCGAAGTGCCGCACGAAGGCGTCCTCGATCACGGATCGGGGCACCTCCGCGCCGGTCTCGTGCGCGAGGCTGGTGACGCCCTTGTCCGTGATGCCGCAGGGCACGATCAGATCGAAGTGCTTCAGATCGGTGCTCACGTTGAAGGCGAGGCCGTGCATCGTCACCCAGCGGCTGATGCGCACGCCCACGGCGCCGATCTTGCCGCGGCCGACCCAGGCGCCGTTGCAGCCCTCGATGCGACCCGCCGTGACGCCGTGGTCCGCTGCCACGCGGATCATCGCCTCTTCCAGCGTCCAGACGTAGCGGCGCACGTCCTGCCGATCCGGTTTCAGATCCAGGATGGGATAGGCCACGACCTGGCCGGGACCGTGGTAGGTCACGTCGCCGCCGCGACCCACCTCGTGCACCTCGAAGCCGCGCGCCGCGAAGGCCTCGCGCGAGAGCAAGAGGTTGCCGTCGTCCCGCGCCGAGCGCCCGAGCGTCACCACCGGTGGATGCTCGAGCAAGAGCAGCGTGTCGGGGATCTCTCCGGCGACGCGCGCCGCCTGCACGCGCTTCTGCAGCTCGTGGGCCTCGGCGTAGGGCACGCGCCCCAGGCGATGAACGTGGAGAGGTCGGGCCATCACCTAGCGGTTCATGATGTGAATGGCCTCACCGAGCGCAGCCTTGAACGCCTCCATCACGCCTTCACCCAGGGTCGGATGGGGGTGGATGGTCAGCGCCACGTCCTCGGCGTAGGCGCACATCTCCAGGGCCAGGGCGGCCTCGCTGATCAGATCCGACGCCTCCGGTCCGACGATGCCGACGCCCAGGAGCTGATGATCCTTCTTGTCGATGATCACCTTGATGAAGCCGTCCGTCTCGCGCACGGCCATGGCGCGGCCCGAGGCGGCGAAGGGGAACTTGCCCACCTTCACCTCGATGCCCTGAGCCTTGGCGGCCGCCTCGCTCAAGCCCACGGTGGCGATCTCCGGATGGGTGAAGATGGCGGCGGGCATGCCGCGGTAGTCGGCGGCGGACTGGTGTCCGGCGATCACCTCGGCGGCGATCTCGCCCTCCTTGCTCGCCTTGTGCGCGAGGTAGGGTGCGCCCGAGACGTCGCCCACGGCGAAGATCGTCGGCACGTTGGTGCGCATCTGCGCGTCGTGCGTGATGTGACCGCGCGCGTCCGTCTTCACACCGGCGGCGGCGAGGCCCACGTCGGCGCTGCGCGGCTTGAAGCCCACGGCGACCAGCACCTTCTCGGCCTTGATCTCCTGGGTCTTGCCGCCCTTGTCGATCGTCAGCGTGGCGCCCTTCTTGGTCTTCTTCAGGCTCTGCGCCTTGGTGCCCAGGCGGATGTCCGCGCCACCCTTCTTGAGGTGCTTCTGCACCACCATCACCAGGTCGTCGTCGATGCCGGGCAGCAGCTGATCCGTCATCTCGATGATGGTCAGCTTGGTACCGAGCTTCTGGTAGACCATGCCGAGCTCGAGGCCGATCACGCCTCCGCCGATGATGGCCATGGACTCGGGGGCCGCCGAGAGGCTCACGGCCTCGCGCGCCGTGATCACGGTCTCGCCGTCGGGCTCGAAGCCGGGGATATGGATCGTCTCGGCGCCCGTCGCGATGATGATGCCCTTGGTGGCCTTGATGCGCTGCTTGCTGCCGTCGGGGAGCGTGACCTCGATCGTGTCCTTGGACACGAGCTTGGCGCTGCCGTCGACGATCTCAGCCCCGTTGCCCTTGACCAGAGCGCGCACGCCGCCGGTGAGCTTCTTGACGATGCCGTCCTTCCAGACCTGCATCTTGGCCACGTCGATCGTCAGCTCGCCGACGGTGATGCCCATGTCCGACGCGCCGCGGATCTTCTCGACCAGATTCGAGGCCGCGATGAGCGCCTTGCTCGGGATGCAGCCCCAGTTGAGGCACACGCCGCCCATGTACTCGGCCTCGACGCACAGCGTCTTCACGCCGAGCTGTCCCAGGCGGATGGCCGCCACGTAGCCGCCCGGCCCGCCGCCGATGACGATCGCTTCAAAGGTCTTGTCCGACATGCGCACTCCATGCGGCCATGCCGCGGTTCGGGCAAGGGACGAAGTCCCGGCCTGGGTTCAATGTTCTTTCGGCGCGTCCCCGAGGGCGAGCGACTCGGCGCATTGCTCCTCCAGGTGCCAGGGGAGGGCGTCGTAGACGTCCTCGAAGAGGCTGCGTCGCGTCGGCGGCTCGAGCCCCTCGACGGCGGCGATGGCGCGGCTGATCTCGGCGTCGATGGCCTCGGCCAGCGCCTCGCCCTTGGCTTCGTCCAGCAGCCCGCGCGCCGTGAGGAAGCGCTCGAGACGGAGCAAGGGATCGCGCGTCTTCCACAGCGCGACCTCGTCGTCGCTGCGATAGCGCGTGGGGTCGTCGCTCGAGCTGTGGGCGCCGATGCGGTAGGTCACGGCCTCGATCAGCGTCGGGCCCTCGCCACGCCTCGCGCGGGCCACGGCCTCGGCCAGCACCTGGTGAACCGCCAGCACGTCGTTGCCGTCCACGCGAATCCCCGGCATGCCGTAGGCGCGCGCCTTGATGGCGAAGGTCTCGGAGGCGCTCTGCTTCTCGCTCGGCACGCTGATGGCCCAGTGGTTGTTCTGGCAGACGATCACGCAGGGCGCGCGCGTCACGCCGGCGAAGTTCATGGCCGTGTGGAAGTCGGGCTCGCTGGTGGTGCCATCGCCCAGGAAGGCCACGCTCACCATGTCGTCGCCGCGCAGGCGCGCACCCAAAGCGGCGCCCACGGCCTGTGTGAGCTGCGGTCCGAGGCACGATCCCCAGGAGACCTGGTTCACCTCACGGCCGGACATATGGCTCGGCATCTGGCGGCCCTTGAGCACGTCGCCGGAGTTTCCGTAGACCTGGGCCAGCCACTTCTCGAGTGGGAAGCCGCGGCCGAGCATGACCGCGTTCTCGCGCAGGGCGGGGAAGATCCAGTCGCTGGGCTGGGTGGCGAAGACGGTCGCCACGGGCGTGGCCTCCTGACCGGTCGTGGCACCGTAGAAGCCAATCTTTCCCTGGCGCTGGCGCAGCATCATGCGCTCGTCCAGGCGCCGCACACGCAGCATCAGCTCGTGCATGCGCCCGAGCACTTCGTCGCTGGGCAGCCCGAGGCTCTCGTCCACGAGCTTTCCGTCCTCGGAGAGTATCTGAAGGAGTCCCAGATCCGGGGCGAGCTGCGAGGGGGTGTCCATGGGCGCGGCGAATGTTATCTCCCGGCCATGGCACGTCAACCGCGGTGGCTCTTTCTTTCGGCGCTCGCGCTGGCAGCCGCGCTCTCTGTGGGTGGCTGCTCCAACGCGCCGAGCGACGACGATCCGGTCGGCGCGCTGCGCCTCTTCTTGGCCGCGATGGATCGCAGCCGCGAGGATCCGACGGCGCGTCAGGACGCCTTTCGCCTGCTGGCGGAGCCCAGCCGTGAGGCGCTGAGGCGTCGCGCGCGCCTGGCCACGGCCTTGGCCGGTGGCCGCGACGTCTCGGCCCATCAGCTGCTCGTGCCCGGTCGCTTCCGCCTGCGCTTCACGCCGCGCGCGAGCGCTGGCCTCGTGGCGCAGGTCCAGGGTGACGTGGCGACCATCGTGGTGCGCGGTCGAGAGCCGGACGAACACGCCGAGCTGTCGATGCTCCTGGAAGAGGGCCATTGGCGCGTCGTGCTCGAGCTCCCCGACGACGCCGAGGCGCCTCCCTCGCCAGACGCCGCGCCGACCACGACCGCGCCGACCACGACCGCGCCGACCACGACCGCGCCGACCACGACCGCGCCGACCACGACCGCAACTCCCTCGCCAGACGTCGCGCCCACGACCACGCCGACCGCGCCGACACGCTAGACGGAACGACGACGGCCGACGAGTCGCCTCGCCGGCCGGCTGGTCAGAGCAGGGGAGCTATCAGACGCGCTCGAACAGGCCCGCCGCGCCCATGCCGCCGCCGATGCACATGGTGACGATGCCGCGCTTCACGCCACGACGCTTCATCTCGTACAGCAGCGTGGAGGTGAGCTTCGCGCCCGAGCACCCCAGGGGGTGTCCGAGTGCGATGGCGCCGCCGTTCACGTTCAGCTTTTCGTCGGGGATGCCGAGCGTGCGCTTCACGTGGATCGACTGGCTGGCGAAGGCCTCGTTCAGCTCCACGAGGTCGATGTCCGCCATGGTCAGGCCGTGGCGCTCGAGCAGCTTCTTCACCGCCGGGATGGGCCCGATGCCCATGAGCGCGGGATCCACGCCCGCCGTGGCGAAGCCGCGGAAGTAGCCCAGAGGCGTGATTCCGAGCCTCTCGGCCGTCTTCATGCTGGTGACGATGGCCGCCGCCGCGCCGTCCGAGAGCGGCGAGGACGTGCCCGCCGTGACGCTGCCCGTCGTGGAGAAGGCGGGCTTGAGCTGGGCCAAGCTCTCGACCGTTGTCCCCGGGCGAGGCAGCTCGTCCACCGTGAACTCGAAGAGGTCGCGTTCACCCTTGGGGTAGCGGACGCCGTGAGCCATCACGATCTCGTCCTTGAACTTGCCGTCCTTGATGGCCTTCAGCGCCTTGTTCTGGCTGTCGACCGCGAAGGCCTCCTGCATGGCGCGCGTGACCTCGAACTTGTTGGCTACGTTCTCGGCGGTGATGCCCATGGGCGCGTAGGCCGTGGGGTACTTCTCCATCACCTCGGGCGAGGCACTGGGCTTGTTGCCACCCATCGGCACCATGCTCATGGACTCCACGCCACCGGCGACGACAAGCTCGTTGTAGCCGGCGGAGATGGCCCCCGCCGCCAGCGCGATGGCCTGCAGGCCGCTGGAGCAGAAGCGGTTGATGGTCATGGCGCTCGACTCCTGCGGCAGCCCGGCGAGGAAGCCCACCAGGCGCGCGACGTTCAAGCCCTGTTCGCCCTCGGGCATGGCACAGCCGAGGACGAGGTCCTCGACCATCTCCGGCTTCACCTGGGGCACGCGCGCGAGCAAGCCCCGGATCACCTCTCCGGCCAGCTCGTCGGGACGACGTTGTGCGAGGGAGCCCTTGTGTGCGCGGCCAACGGCGCTGCGGACCGACTCCAGAATGACGATGTCTTTCATGTTGGACTCTCTCTCTAGTTTCGCAGCGGCTTGTTGTTCATGAGCATGTACTGCATGCGTTCGAGGCTCTTGGGCTCGCCGCAGAGGCTGACGAAGACCTCGCGTTCGAGCTCGAGCAGCTCGTCTTCCGTGACGCGATGGGTCGCGCCGCCAGGTCCGCCGCACAGGATGCGAGCGAGCTTGTTGGCGATGAAGCCGTCGTGGGCCGTGGCGTAGCCGCCGTCGATCAAGGAGTCGACCAGCATGCCCAGGGTGGCGATGCCGCTCTCGCCCGGGAGGACGAAGCTCTGGGGCACGGGCGGGTGGTAGCCGGAGGCGGCCATGCCCAATGCGCGGGCCTTGGCCTCCGTGAGCTGACGTGCACGGTCGAAGGACACCCCATCCGTACGTCGGAAGTAGCCGAAGTGTTGCGCCTCGACGCCGCTGGTCGCGACCTTGGCCATGGCGATGTTCTGGAAGACCTGGCCGACCATCGGCAGTGGATCGACCTTCGCGCCCTCGGGGATGTTCTCGAGCGCACGCCAGAGCATGCGCATGTTGCCGGAGCCGCCGGGGATGAGCCCCACGCCGACCTCGACCAGGCCCGAGTAGGTCTCGGCCGCTGCCTGCACGCCGTCACAGGCCATGCAGATCTCGAGGCCGCCGCCGAGCGCCATGCCGTAGGGCGCCGCGATGACGGGCACCTTCGCGTACTTCATGCGCTGGGTGGCCATCTGCATGCCCCGCACGGTCTCGGTCAGCGCGTCCCATTGCTTCTGGTTCGCCGCCATCACGATGCCGAAGAGGTTCGCTCCGACGCAGAAGTGTTCGCCCTGGTTGGCGAGCACCACAGCCTTGAAGTTCTTCTCGGCCTCCGTCATCGCGTCGTTCAGCATGTTGATGACGTCGACGTCGATGCTGTTGGCCTTGGTCTTGAACGTGAGGCCCAACACGCCGTCGCCCAGGTCCCAGGCCTCCGCGCCGCCGTTCTCGAGCACGGGCGCTTCGCCGCGACGCAGGATCGTGAGGTCGGCCTCACGCGGGTCGATGTCGCGCGCGACGTACTCGCTCTTCACCAGGTCGAAGACGCGATTGTCGTCGGTGTAGAAGGCGGTAGCACCGCTCTGGGCCATCTTCACGACCGACTCGGGCACGTCGACGCCGTCCGCTTGCATGCGCTCGAGGGTCTCCTTGAAGCCGAGCGCGTCCCAGACCTCGAAGGGCCCGAGCTCCCAGTTGTAGCCCCACTTCATGGCGTTGTCGGCGGCCTCGATGGAGTCCGTGATCTCGCCGATGCGCCGCGCCGTGTAGGCCAGGCTCTTGCTCAGCACCTTCCAGGCGAACTTGCCGCCCTTGCCCTGATCCGCGACCAGCGCCTTTACGCGTGCGCTCGCGTCCTCGAGCTTGCTGATGCCCTTCATGGCGTTGCGGACGTCTTGGTCGCCTCCCTTGGGCCGGTACTCGCGCGTGGTCGGGTCGAAGGTGAGGATCCCCTCCTTGGTCTTCTTGTAGAAGCCGCCGCGCGTCTTGTTGCCGAGGATGCCGTTCTTGACCATCTCGGCCACGAAGGCCGGCGGCTTGAACACCTCGCGCTCCTCGTCGTCGACGAGGGCGTCGTAGCAGTGGTTGGCCACGTGCATGAAGGTGTCGAGTCCGACCATGTCCGCGGTGCGGAAGCTGGCGCTCTTGGGGTGCGCCATGGGCGTGCCGGTGATCTGGTCGACGTCCTCGGGGCTGAGGCCGTCCTCGAGCATCTGCTGCATGGTCAGCATCATCGAGTAGACGCCGATGCGGTTGCCCACGAAGTTCGGCGTGTCCTTGCCGTGGACGATGCCCTTGCCGAGCGCGTCCTTGCCGAAGTCCTCGATGCGCTTGACGACTGCGGGCGTGGTCTCTTTGCCGACGACCAGCTCCAGCAGCTTCATGTAGCGGACGGGGTTGAAGAAATGCATCACGAGGAAGTGCTTCTTGAACGCCGCGCTGCGGCCCTCGAGCATCTCGTGGATGGGCATGCCCGAGGTGTTGGAGGCGACGATCGTGCCGGCGTCCAGAACACCCTCGAGGGTGGCGAAGAGCTGCTGCTTGATGTCGAGGCGCTCGATGATGGCTTCGATCACCAGCTGACAGCCCTTCAGCTTGTCGAGATCGTCGGTGGTGTTGCCCACGGAGACCAGCACGGCGTTGCTCTTGTGGAAGAAGGAGGCCGGACGGCTCTTCTTGGCCTTCTCGAGCCCGCCCGCCGCGAAGGCGTTGCGCTTCTTGGGGTCCTTCTTGTCTTCCGCCGAGAGCTTCGGGGGAACGATGTCCAGGAGGACGACTTCGACGCCTGCGTTCGCAAGGTGGGCGGCGATGCCGCTGCCCATGACTCCTGCGCCGATGACGCCGACTCGCCGAATGCTTTCGGTCATGTGAGCTCCAATCTCCCGCGAGGGGAATGAACCTTCACTCAGTCATCTGGGGATCGCAAGCGGGCCCTGTGCGATGCCTCCGAGGGCCACAATTTCGGGCATTTGCGCAGGTGAGGGCCGCCGGAGCCCGCTTACGCGCAGGGCACGTTCAGGCTGCGCGTGGCCTGATCGCACCACAGGCCGCCGCTGCTCGTGAGTTCGGCGCAGGAGCAGAAGGCATCGGCGCTGCAGGGGGAGCTTTCGCCCCCCCAGCAAGAGACGACGGGGGCGTGATCGTCGTCGATGAGCTCATACCCGGAGCGCACCGAACATTCGGCCTCGAGCGCGCCGACCACCCGGCGCTGCATCTCCTTGGCGGCGTCCTGAGTCAGCAAGATGCGCAGGTTTCGTCGCTCCGCCCGCGCCCGCCGGACATCGCCCACCATGCGCGCGAGCAAATCCTCCGGGCCGTCCTCGGCCAATGCGCCATGCCGCAGGGTTCGGAGCACGCGGTGGTCCGAATCCACGAAGGCGACCGTTCCGAGGTAGGCCATGCGGAAGTTCACCTCGGAGGTGTGGACCGCTCACGAACGTGCTTCGCGCCGCGCTTCGCTGCGCTCGCTCCACACAACATGTCGCGCATGGCTGCGCTCATGCCATCGAGTCCGATAGCGATGGAGCATGCGCGTGCGGGCAAGGCCTCCTCCTCACGCACGACCGCCTCGATCGCCACCGCGGCCGAGGTCAAGGAAGTCCCTGCCCGACGGCCGTCCTTGCCCGGGTCCGGCGCCGCCTGTACATCGCTCCTGGCGCTGGTCCACACGGGCGCGTCACGGAGGATGGGATGGTCGACTCGAGGCCAAAGGTGTGGTCGATGGTGAGGAATTCGCGCGGGCTGAGGCTGGCCTAGCTCCTGGTGCTCGCGCTCAGCATGGCGCTGGGATGCGGTGGAGGCGGCGCACACGGCGCGAACTGTGTGAACAACGCCGGCAGCTGCAACGCCGGCTATGCGGCGCCCGCGACCGACGGCACATCCGGGCGAGCGGTGCCAGGCCCGTGCGGCGGAGCTTTGCTCCCCCGCCAGCAAGCCCGCCGAGCAAATCACGCGCTGAAAGCGCGCGCCGGCCCTCAGCCGCCGGTGAGGGGGAGGCCGGAGGAGACTCGCTTCTCCCCGAGAGCCGTGAAAAGCAAAGGTTGCCGGCCTTGTCTGCGCTGCGTATGCGTGGTGAGATTGCGCCCGCCCAGCTCGCGGGAGAGCGAAGACAATGGACAAGCCGCACGAGACCTATCGAGTGTCCGGCAAGCGCCCGATCGTGGACGCGATCGCCCACGCGATCGAGCTGGGTGGGGGTAGGATCTTGGAGCGCGCCTCGCCCGGGGTGGCTCCTTTCCCGTTCACCGTGCTCCTGCCATCGGGTGAGATCGTCCGACTGCTCTGCTATGCGTTCCTGGCGAATCAGTACAGGCAGGCGGGCCGGCCCAAAGATGAGCACCGCTTCCAGGTGAAGTACGGCAGCGACTTTCAGCGCTATCACCGGATCTACGTGGCTCCGGAGAGTGAGCGCCTGACGCTCATGTTCGGTGTGCATCTCGACCAGGGAGTATTCGTGGCGGTGGACCCAGCCATGCACGCGGTCACCTGGTT
>JAACVI010000116.1 GCA_009992505.1 Myxococcales bacterium | reverse complement strand
ATCCTTCTCGAGCGTGCGGCTGACGAGATGGTCGAGGCTCGCGGGGATGGGGCGATCCGGGCAGGCTCGCCGCGGAGGCGTCACCTCCTCGCGGATGTGCTTCGCCATCACCACGACCGCGTCGTCGTCCACGAAGGGGGCCGCGCCAGTCAGGAGTTGATAGAGCAGGACGCCCACCGAGTAGAGGTCGCTGCGGTGGTCGAGCTTCTTCCCCTGGGCCTGCTCCGGGGACATGTAGCGCGGCGTGCCGAAGACGGTGCCGGCCTGAGTCTCGAGCTGGTCGAGGGCCTTGTCGCCTTCGAAGACCTTGGCGATGCCGAAGTCGAGCACCTTCACCACGCGCTCCTCGTGCCCCTCCACCTGCGCGAGGAAGATGTTGTCGGGCTTGAGATCGCGATGGATGATGCCCTTGGCGTGGGCTTCGTGCAGCGAGGCCAAGATCTGCTGAGCGACGCGGCAGGCGTCTTCGGGCTCGAAGGATCCGATGCGCTCGAGGCGCTGGGTCAAGAGCTCGCCCTCGAGCAGCTCCATGGCGAGGTAGAGCATGCCGCCCGTGGTCTGGCCGAAGTCGAAGACGCGCACCGTGTTCGGGTGCACCAGCAGGCTCATCGCCTTGGCTTCGCGCTGGAAGCGCGTGACCGTGTCCGGATCCCAGCTGACCTCCTCCTTGAGGATCTTCAGCGCGACGGCGCGCTCGAGGCCCTTCTGGTTGGCGCGGTAGACCGTGCCCATGCCTCCGACACCGATGCGCCCGAGCACCTCATAGCGACCTGCCACCGTCGTGCCGACGAGCGGGTCGGCCTGGGCGTCCGCGAACTCGCGCGCGTCCACCAACGGCGACCCGTCGCGAGTACAGCTCAACGAACCCGCTGGATAGGCGGTCCGGCAATGGGGGCAAATGCGCATCTTCGGGGCGGGCCGAGGGTAGCATGGCCGAGGCCGTCACGCGCCCCTCAGCCAGCAGCTGGCCCGCAGCGCATCTCCCAGTGGGAGCCAGACTGGCTCGCGGCGCACACCGTGCCGCTGGGGCAGTTCGCCTGGGTGCAGCAGGTGTTGGCGCAGATCCCGCGGACACAGCGCTCGTCGTGGCAGTCGGAGTCCACGGTGCAGCTGGACCCCTGGGTCCCTAAACCGATGGTCTGCTTGGCACGACAGATCTGGGCCCAGCTGGTGTCCGAGCCGTAGTTGACCAGGCTGCACTTCAGCAGATTGTAGCCGCAGTCCGAGCTGGTGCCGCAGGGGCCGGAGCAGAAGTTGGAGGGCCACGCCGGGAAGCAGATCCGGACGGCGCAATCTGCGCCACCGGCGCACGAATCACCCCGCTTGCCCCCGCTCGACGCGGTGCAGGCGAGCTGCCCTCGATCGGATCCGGGATCGGCCGTTATCATCACCGGCGCGCAGGTGAGAGACCCGCAGTCGCCGTCCAGGCTGCAGCCAGCGACGCACAGGCTCACATCGGTGGCACAGACCCCGGAAGCGCAGTCGCCACCTGTGGTGCAGGCGGCCGTGGCCGCGCCGGGTCCGACCGAGGTCCCCACCAGCGCGGGCGGCAGGCACGAGCGTGCGCCTCGGCCACCGTCCCAGCAGATCTGGCCGTTCGAGCAATCCGACGATCGACAGCAGGCCTGGCTGCAGACGCTGCTCGGGATGGTGGTGGTCGAGGACGAGGGCAGGTTGAGGGCCTCGCTGCGCGTGCACACGCCGCTGGCGCAGTCCGACGCGGCGACGCAGGCCGCTCCGACCGTGCCCAACGACTCGCAGGCGCCAGTGTCACGGTTGCAGCGCTGACCGGCCGTGCACGAGGTGGTGGTGCAGCTGTCGTTCAGGCAGGTGGCGGGGTTCACGGAGGTGTCGCAGTGACTGCCGCTGGCGCAGGGTGGAGCGCCCGGTGCCGCGCAGCCCAGGGCCACGCAGCCCCTGCCGGCGACACAGAGGGCGCCCGCGCCGCATAGACCCGTGCCCACCGGATCCTCGTCGCTGAGTCCGTTGCAGTTGTTGTCCACGTTGTCGCAGATCTCGGCCGCGCCGGGGTTTCGCTCCGGGTCTTCGTCGTCGCAGTCGGGCGGCCGACTCGGCGAGCCGCAGCGCGTGTAGCCGTCGCCGTCGAGATCCTGCTGCTCCTCGTCGATGCTGAGGTTGCAGTTGTCGTCGTTGCCGTTGCACTGCTCGGGCGCGCCCGGGAAGATCTGCGGGTTGGCGTCGTCGCAGTCGAGCGTCACGCCCTCCGCGTTGCAGGCGTTGAAGCCGTCGTGATCGCGGTCGACCTGGCAGGCGTCTCCACCGACGCACACGCCCTCGGCGCTGCACGTCAGGCCGCTCGGGCAGGGGTCCCCGCCCGTGCCACGCTCGCAGCGGATCGTGCCGTCGCCCGCGACGATCGCCGAACAGCTGGTCATGGCCGCGAGCGCGAGGCAAGCGACGGAACCCAGAGCCCACCTCATCGCGTCAGCCTCAAGGTCAAGGACGCGCCGCGGCCATCCGCCGTCGTGCCGGGCAGCACCTCGACGGTGCGCTGTCGCAGCAGATAGAGCAGGCCCGAGGCGATCAACGCTGCGACGCCGACGCCCATGACGAGGTCCGCGCCCAGCGCGAGGTGACGAGATTTGTCGAGCAAGGACTGGCGCCGGTCGGCGTCGCCGGGCGCGCGCAGCACCAGCCCCGTGGCGTTGCTGTGGTTGCTGAGGGCCACGATGCCGAGCGCGCCGCCTCCGAGCAGGAGCCCGCCGCCGCTCGCGAGTGTGACCCAGAAGGGCAGATCCACGACGCCGCGCACACGCACGTAGGCCGGCCTGAGATCGGGCGCGTGCGCGTCGTCGCCGTCGGGCGGTGGCTGCACGAGCTCGCCGTGGGCCGCGGCGCCTTCGAGGCGCGTGATCGCCGCCTGGACCTCGGCGCGTTCGTCTTCCGACCCCTCTCCCTCGGGCAGAACTCGCACGTAGCTGCGATAATAGCCGGCGGCCCGTTCGGCGTCACCGAGCAGCTCGTAGACGCGGCCGAGGTTGTAGAGCAGCGTGGGCGACGCCGGATCCAGCGCCAGCGCGCGCTCGAGATCGATGGCGGCTTCGCGATAGCGACCGTGCTGGTAGTGATCGCGTCCGCTCTGAAAGAACTGCAGCGCCTCGGGCGGCGGCTCGTGCCGCGTCTGCGCGCGCGCGTGCCCGGTCGATGCGAGCGCGATGCACAACGCAAGCATCGCCCCGAGGCGAGCGTGCCCCGAGCGACGGCCACTGCCTGCTGCCTTCGATCCTGTCACCGGTCTGACGTTACCTTCTGCTCTCGACCTGCGCCAGCCTCGACGATTGGCTCTCGCCCTCTGGACCGTGCTATCGCCAGGCCATGACCTCGCGCGCTCTCCGTGGCGGCCTGCTCGCCGCCTTCCTGTGGGCCCAAGCCAGCTTGGCATCGGCCCAATTCGAGCAGCCCCTGCGGAGCGTGGGTCCGGCACCCTCCTCGCTGGTGGCACCGGATGGGGCGGACGCGGTAGTGCTCAATCCCGGCGCCCTGGCCCTGGGTCCGGCGTATTCGGCCAGCTTCATCCACGTCGAGGCCGCAGAGGGCGATCGACTCGACACCCAGGGAGACGCGGCAGCCATCGGCGCGCGCTTGCCCTATGGACTGGCCCTCGGCGCTCAGATCGAGCGCGTGCGTCCCACCCAGGGCAGCGGCGCCGCGCGTCGCGCCGGGGTGATGCTCACCACCGCCTTCCGCGCCTCGAAGACCCTGGGCCTCGGCCTCACCTATCGCTTCCTCGGCTCACGTGACGGCGCCGTCGGCGGCGCTCGGGCGCTCGACCTCGGCGCGAGCTGTCGGCCCAGCCCACGCCTGGGCTTCTCGCTCACGGGTCGCAACCTGCTCGGGCCCCTCGACCTCGCGTCGTCGAGCGTGCGCCTGCCCGCGAGCTTCCTGGTCGCCGCCGCCTTCCGTCCCTTCGGCACCGACGCATTCACGGTGGAGGCCGCCTTCGCGGCGGACTCGGAGTCCCACTACGGCGTGCGCGCCTTCGGCGAGGTGAGCATCCCCTACATCGGCCGCGCCCACGCCGTGGTCGAGGTCAACGACGTCACGGGTGACCGCACCGACGTGCGGGCCCTGGCCGGACTCTCCCTCGATTGGGGCGGCTCGTCGGTCGAGGGCGGTGTGCTGGTCGGGGACGGCATCGGCCGAACGCCGGCCTGGTACTCGGCCATTCGCCTGTCCTCCGAGCGCGGCTTCGGCATCCCCGAGCCCAAGATCGTGCTCGAAGTGGACGCCCGCGGCACGCTGGATCCGCGTCGCCTGCTGAGCGTGCTCGCGCAACTCGACGCGGCGCGCAGCGACGACAGGGTGAAGGGCGTGCTGCTCGAGCTCGAGGATTCGGATCTGGGCGTCGCCACGGCGCAGGAGCTGCGGCTCGCCATCCACGCGCTGCGCGGGTCGGGACGCGTCGTCGTCTGCCAGCTGCCGACCGCCACGGGCTCCGAGGCCTACGCCTGCTCGGCCGCGACCCACACCATGCTCGACCCGGCCGGCGACGTGCGCCTCCTCGGTCCCTCGGCGGACGTGCTCTCTCTGGGCGACGTGCTTCATCGCGCCGGCATCCGCGCCGACTTCGTGCGCATCGGCCGCTACAAGAGCGCGCCAGAGCAGTTCATGCGCGGCGAGATGAGCGGGCCCGCGCGGGAGCAGCGCGAGACTCTGTTGGACGACGTCGCGCGTCGCCTGCGCAGCGACTTCGCGTCGGATCAGGGCCTCAGCGACGAGCGCGCCGCGCGTCTGATCGACGACGGCCCCTACACGCCGGAGGACGCCGTGCACGCGGGCCTCGTGAGCGCCCTGGTGGACTCGGAGGCCCGCGGCGAGTTCCTGCGTCGCGCCTTCGGACCAGGGGTACGCTTGCGCAGCTCCCTGCCGCCGCGGCCGGGTCGTCGCTTTGGCGTGGCGCCGCGGGTGGGCGTCGTGGTCCTCGATGGTTCCCTGACGGATGGGGAGAATCAGGACGTGCCGCTGCTCGAGATCCACACCACGGGCGCGCGCACGGCGGTGGCCGCGATCGAGCGCATGGCGCGGGACTCGAGCATCGCCGCCATCGTGCTGCGCGTGGAGAGCCCGGGCGGCTCCGCCTCGGCTTCGGATCGCATCTGGCGCGCCGTGCGTCGCGCGCGACGCGACAAGCCCGTGATCGCGTCCATGGGATCCGTCGCGGCCAGCGGCGGCTACTACATCGCCTCCGCGGCGGACGAGATCGTGGCCGATCCCTCCACCGTGACCGGCTCCATCGGCATCTTCTACGGCAAGGTCGACTTCGCGCAGCTCGCCGAGCGTCTCGGGGTCGGCGTCGAGCAGATCGCCCGCGGTCGCCACGCCGGCGCGACCTCGCTCTTCCGGCCCTTCACGGACGACGAGCGCGAGGCGCTGCGCGCTCAGATCACGTACTTCTACCAGCTCTTCGTGCGCCGCGTGGCCACGGGTCGTGACATGACGCCCGAGCAGGTCGACGCCCTCGGTCAGGGCCGCATCTACTCCGGCGACCGCGCGCTGAGGGCGCACCTCGTCGACCGCCTCGGCGGCTTCGTGACCGCCGTCGCGCGCGCCCGCGAGCTGGCCGATCTTCCCGGCGATGCCGAGATGGTCTTCGCGCCGTCGCGGCCCCACGGGCTGATGGGCTATCTGCTGGGCTCCGGCGGAGACTCCGCCTCGGTCGGTACGCCGCTCTCCGGCGTGCTCTCGGGCCTCGGCTCGATCGCCGCGGGCCTCGACGGGCTCGACGGAATGCGGCCCCAAGCCCGCCTGCCCTTCGTGCTCACGCCTCCCTAGACGCGAGGGCTCAGAGGCTCGTGGCGCCGTAGACGCGCAGGGCATAGGCCATGTCGGCGTCGGCCTCGAGACGGAGGCGGTAGGCGCCCGGAGCGCCCGGGCAGATCGGCTCCGCGTGACCGAGGGCGAGGCTGTCGGAGTCGCCGTCGACGTGGACTTGCGGCACGCCCGTGGGATCGAAGAGGGTCAGACGCAGCCCCGGAGCGGCGTGCTCGACCACGGCCAAGATCTCGTAGCAGCGCACGCCGGTGAGCACGACGACGCTCTCTGCGGCGCGACCCGGCGCGAGCTGACCGCGGCGCAAGCTCGAGGTCGGACGCGCGTGGGGGGCGTCCGTGCGCCACAGATCCCAGAGCCGCTGTCCCAGCGGGAAGGCGTACTCCGGGCCCATGGTAGCGCTCTCGGCCGGGGCGGCAGCGGCTGGCGCGGCTGGCTGGTCCGTGGGCTCGGGCCCGGTCTGGGTGCAGCTCGACAGCAGCGACACGAGGCACAGGCCGAGCAGGAGGTTCTGGCGCATCGCCGCCGAGCCTAGCAGATGCCCGACGCGGGGCGCTCTCGGCTCGCTGCGCACGTTGACCCTCTTTCGGCGGGAGCCTAACGTGGCCGCCGATGACGAGACATACACGCCTGTGGCGGATCGCGTTCCCCTGCCTGGTTCTGTTCGCGGGCTGCGGCTCCTGCGGACAAGGACGAGCGCCCGTCGCGGATGCGGCCCCGGCCACGCCCGCGGCGCACACGGGCCGCCTCGTGATCCTGGGCTTCGACGGCGTGGACCCGCGCTGGCTCAGGCGTTGGGCCGACGAGGGCAAGCTGCCCCATCTCGCGCCCATGCTGACCGAGGCGGGGGGCACGCACTTTCGTCCCCTGCGCTCCACGAACCCGCCCCAATCGCCCGTGGCCTGGGCGTCCTTCTCGACCGGCATGAACCCGGGCGACCACGGCATCTTCGACTTCATCGGTCGGCGCCTGATCTCCGCGCCCCAGGGTCCGCCCGTGCTGCCCTTCCCGGCGACCACCAGCTTCGAGCCCCAGCCCTCGGGTCCGCCCGTGGCCACGAACCTGCGCACCGGTGTTCCCTTCTGGAAGACGCTCTCGGATGGCGGAGTACACGTCGAGGTCATCAACGTCCCCTACAGCTTCCCGCCGGATCCGATGCGCAACGGGGTGATGCTCAGCGGCCTCGGCGTGCCGGACGTGCGCGAGACGAACAGCACCTTTGTGTACGTCGGCACGGACATCACGCCCGAACACGCGGCCCATCCTCCGGGCGGCGGCGTGCTCTTGCCCCTGCGCATGGAAGCCGGGCGCGGCCAGTTCCAACTCGAAGGTCCGACGCGGCCCGGTCACGCGCCCGATCGCCTGTCGGTCAGCGTCGACGTGCGCGTGGGCCAGCCCGAAGGTGGACTCACCCTGAAGATCGGCCAGGACGAGCATCCGCTCACCCCCGGGCAGATGAGCGACTTCGTGGACCTGGTCTTCCGAGAGGGCACGACGGAGATCCACGGCATCGCGCAGTTCCTCTGCCTCGAGGCGGGCGCTCAGGTGCGCGTCTTCGTCACGCCCATCTCCTTCGATCCGCGGCGTCCCTACTCGCCCATCAGCTACCCCAATGACTACGCCGCCCGTGTCGCCCAAGAGCTTGGTCACATGTACAAGACCGTCGGCTGGGATCACGACACCAGCGCGCTCAACGGCGAGGTGATCGACGAGGGCGAGTTCCTGCGCGAGATGAACGCGGTCGAGGCCGACCGGCGCGCCATGCTCGACGCCGCCCTCGGCCAGGACGACTGGCGTATGCTGGCGTGGGTGAGCACCAGCACCGATCGCGTGTCCCACATGTTCTATCGCCTGATCGATCCCGAGCACCCGCGCTACGACGCAGCGCTGGCCGCCCAGTATGGAGACGCCATCCTGAACGAGTATCAGCGCATGGACGCGACCGTGGCTCACGTGCTCGATCAGCTGCGGCCGGACGACACTCTCCTGATCGTCTCGGACCACGGCTTCCACGACTATCGCTGGGGTCTGCACGTCAACCAATGGCTGCGGCAACAAGGTCTGCTCACCCTCAGGGGTGGCGCCGAGAGTTCGCCCCGCGAGTTCCTGCTCGACGTCGACTGGAGCCAGACCAAGGCCTACGCCCTCGGCACCGGCCAGATCTACATCAACCAGCGTGGACGCGAGCGTGATGGCATCGTCTCGGCCGAGGACGCGCCGACCTTGCTCCAGCAGATTCGCACGGGCCTCGAGGCGCTGACGGACGAGAGCCACGGCGGTCGCTCCATCGTGCACCACGTCTACGTGGGCTCGGAGGTCTTTCAGGGTGGCCGCAGCGGCGACGCGCCAGATCTGCAGGTCGCCTTCGAGGAGTACTACCGCACGAGCTGGGAGACGATCCTGGGCGGCGTGCCCGCGGGCCTGGTCGCCGACAATCCGCGCAAGTGGTCCGGCGATCATGCCGCCAGTGATGTGCGTGACACGCCCGGCATCCTGCTGAGCAACCGCGCTTTGGTCGCCGAGCCCGGCATCGTGGACCTGGCCCCGACGGCGATGCGCTTCTTCGGCGAGCCCGTGCCCGCCAACTACGTCGGGCAGAGCGTGCTCGCGCAGGAGTCCCCATGAACCCATTGGCCATCGGTATCCTGGTCGTCACCGGCGTGTTCGCTGTCTTCGTGCTGCTCAAGAGCCGCTACTCGCTGGCGGGCAACGAAGGGGCGCGGGAGGCGCGCGCGCGATTCTCCGAGGCCAAGGCTCGCGCCCGCGCGGCCGTGAACGATCCGAGCGCGCGCGCTCAGGCCTTGCGCGACGCCGCCTTGGTCGCCCTCGAGGACCTGCACCGGCCCAACCTCGCCGCGAGCTACGCGCGTCGTGCCGCGCGGGCGGCGCCCGACGATCCCGAGTCCATTCGCGTGGCCGCCCTGGCCATGCGGCGCGCCCACCGCTACGCGGCGCTCGAGAAGCTGCTCTGGCGTCGTCTCGATCGCGAGGTCGGCTGCGAGGTCACCTTCACAGAGCTCCTGGCGCTGTACGAGGGTCCCATGAAGCGCCCCGCGCAGGCGCGTGTGCTCCGGGCGCTCTGGGCCCATCGCCCCTCCACGCCGCCCCCGGCCGACGTCAGCGCGGGAGAATCAACGTGAGGTAGTCGGGCGCGTCGCCGCAGAAGTGCGTCGGCGTGCTGCCCGGTTCGCGGATGCGCTCGGCCAGCGGACGGGCGGAGCCCGAGTCCATCAGGCATCCCTCTCCGTCGAGGCGGTTGTGGAAGCTGGTGGCGCTGCCGTAGGGATCGGCCAGGCCGAGGCTGTGTCCGAGCTCGTGGGCGACCGTCTCACCCACCAGGTCGGCGAAGGCGTGAAGCGCGCGCCTGACCTGCGCCGCGCGGCCCGGATCGCCTTCTCCACGCACCTCCTCGAGGCTGGCCGATTGTGCCCGCACGGGATCGAAGATCTCGTCGAAGAGCGGATCGGGGGGTGGGGCACCCGTGGGCGCGCTGCCCGGCAGCTCGGGGTGGGACGACCAGTACAGGTAGGACTCGACGAAGACGCCGCCGTAGCCGGGGTAGCCGTCGGCCTGCGTCTCGGCGTTGGTGCCGCCGACGCCGTCGAAGAGCCGCACGTTCCCCACGTCCTTGCCGGGTGTGTTGTCGTAACCGAAGAGCCCGATGCCGTTCGGATCCGTGCCGCCGACGTCCACGCGCGCGTAGCCGTTGGGCGAGTAATCCGTGGGCTCCTCCAGGCGCACCTCGACGTTGTAGTCCGCGTAGATGCCGCGCACGCGCTCGGCCACGAGCTCCTCGACCTGGCCCGCCGCCGCGCCCAGCCCGAAGCGCGGAAGGCTGGTGTAGAAGCTGGGCAAGAAGCGCATGTAGACCACCTGCTTCGTCGGCGTCTGGTCGAAGGCGAAGGGTGTGGCCGCGCCCGGGTACTCGGTCGTGCCCACGATCGTGATCGGGGTGGCGAGCCCCTCGAGTCGGCCCCAGGCTGCGCCGAAGGCTTCGCTCACCAGCGCGCCGTCGAGCTCGACCGCGTTCAGCGTCCACACCACCTCCGAGCCGCTGACGAAGCGCGGCACGATCTCCACCGGTCCGAAGGGCAGGGCGGCGCCGCTTTCGCTGGCGAAGGTGCCCTCCACGCGCAGCAGGGTGGTCTCGCCGCTTCGATCGGGCGCGCCCAGGAAGCCCGCCCCGAGGATGCTCACGCGCTCCTCCAGCGAGGCTGCGGGCGTCGACAGGGCGAAGAGCTCCACGGGTCGAACGCTCAGCGTCAGAGCGCCGGCGTCCACCGTCTGCATGCGCCCCGCGGCGTCGGTGGCGCTGAGCTCGAGGTTGCCCGAGAAGGCGCCGCTGGCGCCGCCACCCAGAGAGGTGGTCAGGCGCATCAAGCCGCGGTCGCGGGCGAAGCGCTCGGCGGGCCACACGGGGAAGGTCACGTCCACGTCGGCGGCTGCGCCCACGTCGGGCGTGAAGCGACCGACCAGGTGCGCCTCCACGTCTCCCTCCGTCGTCGCCAAGAAGCCCGCACCCGAGAGCAAGACCGCGTCCTCGTAGTGGACGTCTCCACTGGGCACGGCGCTCAGGCTCAGAGGCAGGCTCGAGGCGAAGTGCAGGCTCGCGTCGTAGTCCGGCGTGCGTAGAGCGGCGCTGCTCACGGAGAGCTGGAAGTCTCCGCTGCTGGCGCCGAAGGTGGCGATGGCCTCGGCGGTCACGCGGAACGCGCGCTGCGAGCCCTCCGACGTCGTGTTCGGCAAGCTCACCCCGCCCAGGCTGCCGGCGACTCGCAGGCTGGGCGTCGCGCCCAGGCGCTCGGCGTCCGAGAGCGTGAGCCAGAGCTCGCTGCCCTCGACCAACGGATCCGCGCTCACGACGTCGAGGATGGTCGGCGCGTCGGGCGTGACCGGCGGAGTCCCGCCTCCGCAGGCGAGCGCGAAGGACGCGAGCGCGATCGGGATCAGGCGGGCGGGACGCATGCGAACTGCAGCTCCGCGGCTCGGTCGGTGACGAGATCGCATACGTAGCCCTCCGCGAGGCGGCAGATGGCGTCGCTGTCCCAGCAGTCGCGCAGGCACACGGGCGTGCCGCCCTGTACGACGCAGAAGGTGCCCGCTTCGCAGTCGGCGTTGCTGGTGCAGCCCGCACGCGCGCAGTAGCCGCCCGCCCAGGGCATGCAGGCGCGTTGCCCGCCGCAGGCCGTGAAGCTCGCGCAGGCGTCGCCGTTCAGTCCCGCCCCGTTGCGCGCGCAGTAGCGGCCCTCGGGGAAGCGCTTGCAGCTCTCCGTGCTCCGGCAGTTCGAGTTGACGGTGCAGCTCACGCCGCATTCGCTCGTGGCCGGCGAGGGACCGGCCGTGGGACAGCCGTAGCCGCTGGGACAGGTGCTGGCCGTGGTGCAACTGCGCGCCACGCAGCCGCTGCTGCCGCACACCTGATCGCTGGGGCACTCGTTGCTCGTCGTGCAGCTGGTGCGCGCGGTGACGTGGACGTCCCCGAGGTAGTCACCCCGCGAGTCGCGGAAGCCGAAGACGCGCAGGACATAGGTGCCTACGTCGTTCACGTCCTTGGTGATGCTCTCCGTGTCCGTCGCCCCGTTCGACGAGGCGATGACCGTGCCCGTGGGATCGAGCAGCTCGAGATCGAGATCCCCCACGCTCGGCGTGAAGACGATCGTCGCGGCGATGGTGCTCGGACCCGTGACGTTCACACGAATGTAGTCGTCGTCGCTGGGGCAGACCGTGCCGTCGAAGTTGCCGTCGGGGGCGGGGGCGCGCGCCGTCGTCCGCGTGTCGTCGTCTTCGCCCGCATCGTCGAGGCAGCACGCGCCCGCAGCGAGGTCCGCGCGCAGGTGGTAGGAGTTCTCGTCGCCGCCGAAGCCCGTGACCCGGGCGTAGACGTCGCCGCCCGCGGCCAGGCATTGGCTCGCGGTCTCCACGTTGGTCGTGCCCGCGCTGGTGGCCAGGATGCTGCCGCTCGCTCCGAGCAGCGCGAGATCCAAGTCGCCCGCGGCGTGCACGAAGCCGTCCACCATCACGCTCACTTGCATGCCGGCGGGCACGTGGATGCGGAAGTAGTCGTCGTCGCCGCTGCAGATCTGACCGTCCGTGATGGGCGCGACATAGGGCGTCGCCGTGGCCAGGCTGTCGTTGTCTTCGCGCGCGTCGTCCACGCAGCTCCCGCCCCCGCCGCAGGCCACGCTGGCGCCGCCACAGGCGCGCACGACGCCGCCCTCGCGCGTTGTCGTGTCCACACAGCGTCCAGCGCTGCAGCCACCGCTCGCGTCGCAGGCGGCGAGGCAGACGCCTCCGGACTCGGCCGTGCAGATGCCCGAGGCGCAGTCCGTACTCTGCGTGCAGGGCGCGCAGGTCGAGAGCGCGCCCGAGGTGCTCGAACCGACGGCGGTGAACGTGCGTAGCGGAGAGTCCGTGTGATGATCGCAGGTGGCGCCCGCCGCGTCGTCGTTGTCGGTGGCGCTGACGATCAGATAGACGTCCTGGGTGGCGCCCGGCGCAAGGCCCAAGCTCGGCACGCGCGCGACGAAGTTGCTGCCCGAGGGCGTGAATTCCACCTGCTCGAAGGAGGTGATGTCGGGCGCCGAGGGATCGTCCGGGGCCGTCGTGGTCCAGAAGAGCAGCGGCACGTCTCGCAGGCCCATGTCGTCCGTCACCGAGACCGCCACCTGGTAGCCCGCCGCGGCGTTGACGCGTTCGCCCTCGGTCGGGGCGATCACGGTGATGACGGGCGGCTCGCCCGGGCAGCCCGGCTTGGCGCCTGCGCGCAGCACGATCACGTAGTCGTGGGGCGTCGGCGGGTGGTCCCCGTCGTCCGCCTCGAGCGCGACGGCGAAGCGCTCCGAGGACGCGACCTGATCCGGCGAAGGGCACCACTCGAAGGCGGCGCGCTTGTCACCCGTGGAGGTGAGGCTCGCCCCATCGGGCAGCGGATCGCGTGCGCGGATCGCCACGGTCGTGGAGTCGTCGTCGCGCACCTCGACGTCGAAGCGCACGCACGGGTCGCGCGTCAGGTCGTAGGTGCCGCCCGCGCCGGGCCGGAGGAAGACGGGCGCGGAGTCGGCCGACGGCGTGACGGTGATGACCGTGGCCTGGCGATCGATCTCGCTACTGCCATCCATCAACAGGAAGGCCACCTCGTGCGTGCCCACGTGATTGGAGAGCGGAGTCCAATGGAACTCCCCGCCGCCCGCGCCGCCCGTGATGCCCGCCGTGCGATCGAAGCCCGGCAGGTCGGGCCCCTCGACGCGAAAGGAGAGGCTGCCCGTGCCGTCGTGGACGACCAGGGGGATGCGCAGGGTCTCGTTCACCGCCACCGTGGCCGGCGCCACAGGCTCGAGCCGAGGCGCCGCGCCCGAAGCGCAGGCGGAGAGCAGGACGAGGACGGGCAGCCAGGCGTGCCGGGGGAGAGCGCGGAGGCAAAGCATGCCCCACCGTACCGCCCCTCGCGCCCCTCGGCCAACCTCACGGGCGGTGCTGGCCGCTGACGGCGCCCCTCCGCCAAGCTCGCGGCTCGGGTTCAATGCACCATGGGGTTCTGGAACTCGATGGGCAGGCGTAGGGCGAGCTGCTCCTGCCCGGGGGCGAGCTCGGGAGGCAGCGGCGCGAAGGGCTGTGCGCTCAGGATGGCGCGGCGCGCGGCCTCGTCGAGGTCGGCGTAGCCGCTCGAGCGTACCAAGCTCGGCGGCGAGCGCAGACTTCCGTCTCGTCGCACGACGATGCGAAAGACGGTCGTGCCCTGATCCATGGCCAGCTGACGCTGCTGCGGAAAGACCAGACTCGCGTCGACGCGTCGCCGCTGATCGAGATACCACCTCAGGTAGCGCGGATCCTCGCGGAAGCTGCCCGCGCCGCCTCGACCCGGTGCCTGCGCGCGGCCGCCCTCGGCCTCGCCCCCGCCCGAGCCCGGAGCGCCGCCCCCGCCCACGCCCCCGACGCCCGCGCCGGTGTGCGCGCCGCCGTGGGTCGTCGAGTCGACGAAGGACTGCACCAGGCTCGCCGCGAGCTGCTCGGCGTCGCGATCGTCACGCACGCGGATCTCGCGACGCGCCGAGGCGGTCGCCGCCGGGCCACGGTCCACGGGCGGGCGTCCCAGAGCCACGTCCGCGCCTTCGCGTCCTTGCCCCGTGCCAGCGACCTGACCACGGCCTGGGCTCGGGGCCGCCACGCCCGCGCCACGGGCTTCATCCTCGCCTCGGCCTCGAGGGCTGGTGACTTCGGCCGCCTCCATGCTCAGATCACGACCCGGCTGTGCGATCTCGCTGGCGCCACGCTCACTGGCGTCGGTCGCCCCGGGAGCGCCCAGGGCGGGCCGGGTCGTGGCCGGCGTGCGCCGATGCGCGTAGGTCCCCGCGCCGGTCGCCAGGAACTGCTGGTCCGAGGGGTGGGGCGTCGCGCGACGGTCCTCCTGCGTGGCGCGCTCGCGCGCCGTGCGGATGCGTGAGAGCTGGCTCTGGTCGAGGCTGCTCCGAGCCGTGTCCGAGAGCGTGACGCCATCCGCCCGCGGCATCAGCAAGACGACCATCCCCTCGGAGCGTCCGTCGCCGCGCGCGCCTCGATGGGGCGCGTCGAGGTTCTGCGCCTGCGGCAGTCCTCCCAGCACGAGAGGGGCGACTCCCCGTCGTTCGATGCCGGGAGGTTCTCCTGGAGCTCGCGGCGCGCCGGTCCACAGATCGACCTCGACGGCGCTCAGGTCCACGCCGGGCAGGCGCGGCACGTTCCAGATCGCCATCGCGGCGATCAGGTGCAGACCGACCGAGGCCAGGAAGAAGGCCAGGCCGGCGCGCGTGTCACGGACCATGGCCTCCAGTGTAGCCTGGTTTGGGCATGAGCTCAGCTGGCGGGCATGGGCAGGACGCCGTCGACCTCGAAGAGCGCTCTCGGGAAGCTCAGCACTTCGATCTGGAAGAAGTCCTTTCGGCGCATCTCCACGCCCCCGCGCGTGGCGAAGGCGTGCCAGGTCTGCATGCCGTGGGGACGTCCTCGACCCAGCGCTGCGGGTGAGAACACGCCCAGGTTGCGCTCCGCCCGCGGATCGCGCGCCGAGGTGAACAGGAAGGCCTCGACACCCTCCTCGCGCATCTCGCTGCCCATGGCTTGGGTGAAGCCGTAGTCGCTCGGGGAGCGCAGGGCCTGATGCCAGCGCGAGAACGCGTCCGATCCCAGGTCGACGCCGCGCTCGCTGCGGACGCGGGCGCGGAAGAGCGTCAGGTCCACCTCGAGCGGAGCGAGCATGGCAGCGCTGCCTTCGAGGAAGAGCAGCCGGTAGTAGGCGACCTCCGCCAGGCAAGTCGCCGACGAGAGCGAGGCGTAGAAGAGGCCGCGCTCGTGGCGTCGCCCGAAGCGCGAGCCATGGCCCAGCGGTGGGTAGCGGAAGGGCGTGAAGAGCAGGTAGTGCAGGCCCGCGGCCTCGGGGGGAGGTGGAGGTTTGTGCGCGTCGAGCAGCTCCTCGAGCAGCCTCTGGGCGGCGTCGGAGTCGACCAGCTTGCGCGTGGAGACCAGGTGCTGCGCTTCTACGGCGCGGATGCCCAGGGCCTCGAAGGGTCCGAGCTCACGGCGCACCCGAGCGAGCGCCTCCGAGACCGAAGCTCCCGAGCTCAGAGCGTGCCCCGCATGGCGTCGAGGTAGTGCACCACGGAGACCAACCCCTCGGCGCGCTGACAGAGCTCCGCCGGCACACCGCCGAGGTGGTGGTTCTGGGCTCGAAACCAGGCGCGAGCCTTGGAGTCGTTGCCGCCCACCAAGGCGTCGAGGCTGCGGAACGCGCGCAGGAAGAGCGCCCCGAGTTCGGTCTCCTTGGCCTCGAGGTTCAGCATCCGGCTGCGGCCGAGGCGCGACACGGAGGCCTCGCTCAGTCCCAGCACCTGGCTGAGCTCGCGCTTCTTGTAGCCGAGCAAGGTGCTGGCGCGGAGCACGGCGCCCGTCAGCACCGCGCTGGGATCGGGGGAGGAGTCGAGGAGTACGGCGGTCATTGCAAGTGAAAGATAACGTCGCTTCGTTTCACTTGCAACCCAGAGACGCCAGCGTCAGGGGCGCTTCTTCTTCTTGCCGACGGGCGTCTTCGCGGGCTTGTCGGCCACCGCCGCGGACTTGACCCGCGGCTCGCCATCCTCGCCCAGCATGAACTCCTTGGGCAGCGACTTGGGTGTGTTGTGCAGCACGTAGTGCATCATCCACGCGGCCAGGCCGAGCATCGCGATGGCGACGTATTGCGCGGGTGTCAGGCCCCAGAAACGCGTGTCCCCTCCGAGCGCCTCGGGCACACGCAGGAAATCCAGGAAGAAGCGCACGGGCGCGTAGAGCAGGGGCGCGAGGGCCAGGTAGAAGCCCGTGGCGCGCTTCTTCCGCGACAGATAGAGGAAGAGGCCCGAGACGGCGATGCTCCACAGGATCTCGTAGAAGCCGAGGTCGTGCCGTGGCGCGTAGGGTGGATTGCCGAAGTGGTAGTCACCCACGGCCAGGAAGAAGTCCGTCACGCGTCCGGGGTGATCGTGCACCACGAAGCAGCCGCTGCGCCCAAAGATCCAGCCGAAGGGGAAGGCGAAGAGGGTGGCGTCCGCGGCCTGCATCACGGGCAAGCCTCGCCGGTACTTCCAGACCAGGAGCCCGACCATGCCGCCAATGAAGCCACCGAAGGAGGACATGCCGAACCACTTGAACCAGTGGCCCGTGTTCCAGGAGTCGACCACGGAGGTCCACTCGTAGAACAAGGCGTTCAGCACGATGCCGAAGATGAAGCCGCCCACGACGACGTGGGTGACGAAGTCGGCGACCAGCGCCGGGTCCACCCTTTGGCGACGCGCGAACCACTCGGCCATGCGCGCGCCCAGAAGCACGGCGCAGGCGACCAGCACGCCGAAGGGTTGAATCGGCAACGTGTACGGGCCGATGGGGATGTTCCATGGCTCGAGTCGGAACCAAGGCAGGAAGAGAAGCATGTTCACGGGGGCGCAGCCTAGAGCGCGGATCACCTTGTCTGCAAGGCGATCTCGCGCCGGGAGCGGCCCGCTCTCTGCCCCGCTCGCTCCGACAGGGGATGGAACCTGTCTTCGAGCCATCGAGACAGAGTTCGAACCGCTCGCGACGCGAGCTCATCCCTGCCTCCAATGGGCCTCGCGCTCTAAGGCCTTCGGCGGGAAGAACGAGGCAAGATTTCAGGCTTCCCGCTCCGAGTGGTCGAGCCGCTCGTGGGCCAACGCCTCGGCGACCTCGGTGCTCGGACGGTCTTCGATCTCCGAGCGCTCGAGGATGCGCCCCGCGAGCACGCCCAGCTGGTCGATCCGCGGGCGACGGTCCTCGAGCTCCATCACGCTGCGCCCGATGCCATCCACTACGGCGCCCGCGGAGGCCACCACGTCCGGCACGAGCAGCACGCCGCGTTCGTGCAGGACGCGTCCCGCGTCCTCGCTGGCCAGCACGCCGTTCGCCGCGCCACACACGCCCCAGGCATGGATTCGGCCCGCGAGCGCGGTGTCGATCACCTGGCCCACGGCGCAGGGCGCGAGCACGTCCACGTCCGCCATCAGCAGTGCGGCCGGGTCGGACACGACCTCGACAGCCAGCTCCTGCGCCAGCGCGCACACGCGGCTCGGCTCGAGGTCCGCCACCCGCACCTCGGCTCCCGCATGGACCAGGGCGCGCGTCACGGCCGCACCGACGGCGCCCACGCCTTGCACGGCCACGCGTAGCCCCGCGACCTCGCGGCCCCTGCGCGCGGCCAGCGCCTCCACGCACCTCAGATGCCCACGCGCCACCGACTCGGCCAGGCCGCCTTCGTCCGTGTGCACGTACTCGGTCTCGAGCGCCATCTGCTGCAGATCGTCGGCCGTGGTGCCCAGATCCCCCGCGGTTCGAAACAGCCCCGCGAGCTCCTGGACGCGTCGTCCCAGCACACGAAAGGCCCGCTTCCGGTCGAGGCCCGGGTGGTTCATCACAACCGCCTTGGCGCCGCCGGCGTCGAGCCCGCCGAGCGCGCACTTCAGCGTCATGCTCCGCGCGAGCGACGCGGCGTCCTCGAGCGCCGTCTCGACGCTCGCATAGGCACGCGTGCGCACGCCGCCCGCGGCTGGCCCGAGCCTGACGTCGTCGATCACCAGCACGCAGCGCAGGCCCGAGGCCGGATCGCTGAAGAAGAAGGCCCTGGGCGCGCCCAGTTCGGAGAGCTTGCTGAACAGGTCGAGCATGACCCGCCTTGCCCCCGGGGACGTATGGCCGTCAAGATGCGTCGGATGCGGTTCTCCCTCTGCGCGCTCGGTCTCGGCCTGCTCTCGTTCTCGGGCTGCGGCTTCAACGCCGATCTCTCGCCCAGCCACGCGGCCAGCCCCGATGGCTCGGTCAGCGTGCACGAGAGTCGCCCGGCGCCCAGCGACGGCGGCCTGCCGGACGCTGCGCCCGAGGACGCCGCGCTCGACGCCGCGCTCGACGCCGCGCCCGTCCTGCCCAGCATCGCCTTCGTCTCGCCGCTCGACGGATCCACGCTGCCCCGCGACGGAGTCCTCGGGCACGAGTGGGCCGCCGAGGTCCCGCTGCGCGTCACGGCCGAGGGTGTGGCCAAGGTCGAGTACTGGGCCGAGGACTCGCTGCTCCTGGGCGACGCGACGGCCCCGTCCTGGGAGCTGCTCGCACGTTTTCGAGCTGAGGGCCCGCGCAGCGTGGTCGCGCGTGGACTCGACGTCGATGGAACCGAGCTCGTGCGCGACGAGGTCTCCTTCACCATCGCGCCGCCCACTCTGGGCGATTGCCACGCCATGCTGGACGCGCTGGGTCTCGACTGGGCACCTGCGGCCGCCGCGCCCGGTGTCGCCGATCCCGTGCGCGTGCAGCCCTACATCGCCGGCGTCGGCTTTCGCTACTACTACGATGACGTGCCGCGGGCGCTCTTCATGGACTGCCGCCTGGCGCCGCGCCTGTACGAGCTGGCGCAGCTCGTGTCCGCCTACGGCTACGACGAGATCCTCCACATCGGCATCTACAACTACCGCTGCATCGGTGGTGGCAACCCGGACACCGACGGCTGCACGCCGAGCCAACACGCTCGCGCCGACGCCATCGACATCGCCGGCATCGGCATGGCGGATCACAGCATCTTCGAGTCGGTCGAGACGGATTGGGTGATCAGCGCTGGCGCCACCTGTCCCGGAGCGCCGGTCGACGACGCCGACCGTGAGCTGCACGAGCTGGCGTGCTCGCTGTACAGGGACCGGGTGTTCGAGATCGTGCTCACCCCGAACTACAACGCCGACCATCGGAACCACTTCCACGTGGACATGACGCCCGGCAGCATGTTCATCGGCGACAGCGTCCAGGGCATCGACTCGCCCTTCACGCCCGCCGACTTCTGAGCGGCCGCGGGCAGGTCGGAACGACGCGGGAGCCTCGGCCTCCGGGCGCCGTTGACACTCTCGGAGGCGGGGAGTACGCCGAGCCCATCATGACCGAAATCATCGCCGTCAGCGCCCGTGAGATCCTCGATTCGCGTGGCAACCCCACCGTCGAGGTGGATGTCCAGCTCTCCTGTGGCGCCTTTGGCCGCGCCGCCGTGCCCTCCGGAGCCTCGACGGGCGAGCACGAAGCGCTCGAGCTGCGCGATGGCGACGCCGCGCGCTACCTGGGCAAGGGCGTGCTCACGGCCGTGGAGCACGTGAAGAACGAGCTCGCCGACGTGGTCGTGGGCATGGACGCGCTGGAGCAGGCCACCCTCGACCAGGCGATGACCGCCTTCGACGGCACCAAGACCAAGTCGAAGGTCGGCGCCAACGCCATCCTCGGCATCTCCATGGCCGCGTCGCGCGCCGCCGCGGACGCCATCGGGCTGCCCCTCTGGCGCTACCTCGGAGGCGCCCAGGCGCGCATCCTGCCGTGTCCGCAGATGAACGTGATCAACGGCGGACAGCACGCCGACAGCGGCCTCGACATCCAGGAATTCATGATCGTGCCCTACGGCGCGCCGACCTTCAAAGAGGCTCTGCGCGCGGGCGCCGAGACCTTCCACCACCTCAAGAAGCTGCTCGCCGCGGACGGTCAATCGACCAGCGTCGGTGACGAGGGCGGCTTCGCGCCTCGGCTCGAGAAGAACGAGGACGCGCTCGCGTTCATCACTCGCGCCATCGAGGCCGCGGGCTACAAGCCCGGCAAGGACATCGGCCTGGCCATGGACGCCGCCGCCAGCGAGTTCTACGACAGCGACGCCGGTGGCTATCGCTTCGAGGGCAAGCTCGTCGACGCCGCGGAGCTCACGCGCGTCTACGCTGGGTACTGCGAGAAATACGCGATCATCAGCATCGAGGACGGACTGGCCGAGGACGACTGGGCCGGCTGGGCGCTCCAGACCAAGGAGCTCGGTGGCCGCGTGCAGCTCGTTGGAGACGATCTGTTCGTCACCAACGTCGAGCGCCTGTCCAAGGGCATTCACAAGGGCATCGCCAACTCCGTGCTGATCAAGGTGAACCAGATCGGCTCGGTCACGGAGACGCTCGAGGCGATTCGCCTCGGCGCCCGGCACGGCTACTCCGCCGTCATCTCCCATCGCAGCGGAGAGACGGAAGACACCTTCATCGCGGACCTCGCGGTGGCCACGGGCGTCGGACAGATCAAGACGGGCTCGGCTTCGCGCTCGGAGCGCATCGCCAAGTACAACCAGCTCCTGCGCATCGAAGAGCAGCTGGGCGACGGCGCGGTCTTCGCGGGCAAGAGCACCTTCCGCGGCAGTCACTGAAGCGCGGCTCGCCTCCTCACCCGGCGCCAGCGCCGGTGTGATCAGGCGGCCACGTGCTGCGGAACCGGCTCAGCGGCGCTGCGCTTCGGAACGCGCGTGGCTCAGCGGCGCTGCGCTTCGGAACGCGCGTGGCTCAGCGGCGCTGCGCTTCGGAACCGCTGCGGCTCAGCGGCCGTGGCGTGATCGGATGAGGTCGAGGAGCGGCTCGATGCCCTCTTCGGCCTCGAGGCTGACGACCGACTGATCGCCCATGCAGCAGAGCAGCGTGCTGCCGTAGGGCAGGCTCGCGCACCACACGACTCGCGCGGTCGTGGCGCGCAGCTCGGCCAGCGTCTTCGCCAACTCCTTCGGCTCGACCGGGGCGAAGTCGCTGGCGTCGATCACGGCCAGGGAGATCTCCTGCCGGTGCATCGCGCGCTGGAACTGGTCCAGGTCGTGGCAGGGCAGAGTCTCGACCCGCTTGGGACCGAGCACCGCCGACAGCCGCTCCGAGAAGCGGTCGCTCGCGCCCAGCACCATCACGGGAACCGGGCGCCGCAGCGTCGGCATGCTGCGCGTGGCGTCAGCGTCTCGCCGAGGGCGTTCCTTGCGAATGTGTTGGGCCAGGTTCTCCGCCAAGGCCGCCCCGCGGTCCGCGCCGGTTTTGCGGATGAGCGCTGCCCGCAGGCTGCCCTGCACCAGCGCCTCCACTTCCTCGTCGCTGCGCGGCAAGCTGGGCACGGACCTCAACGCCTCGAACAGGAGCTGGGCGCCCAGGTCATGCGGGAGCAGCTCTCCCAAGGCCGTACGCAGGGCCTCCACGGGTTCGCGCGTGCTCATGACAGCATTCTCGCGATTCACAGCCAGAGCGCAAGGTTGCCGTGCGAGGCGATG
>JAACVI010000562.1 GCA_009992505.1 Myxococcales bacterium | reverse complement strand
TCGTCGCCGTCCGTGACCAGCAGGTAGAGGATGGTGTCGGCGCGCGTGGCGGCGGGCAGCCCCTCCCAGACCGTGCGGATCACGTCGGCGTGGGCGTCGTCGTAGGCCAGGACGAAGAGGATCTGCTTCACCCAGGCGTCGGCCGCGCTGACGTTCGCGCTGCTCTCGAGGATGTCGTTCAGCTTGCGCTCGATGAACGCCGCGTCGGCGGCGGTGTAGGGCGCGTCCGCCGGGAAGCTCACGGCGCGCGTGACGCTGACGCCGACGGCCTGGGTGTCGATGCGCACCGACAGGTCCGTGATCTTCCCCATCACGTCGTACACGATGCGCGTCTCCGTCTTGAGCAGGCTCGCGCCCTCGCAGCGCGCCAGCACCTCGTAGGCGAATGCTTCGCTGATGCCGGAGCTGCCGCCAGCCGTGCCCTCCAGCAGGATCTGCTGCCCGCCAGGCGTCAGCTCCGGACGCTCCGCCGGATCATCGTAGGCGTTCATCATGAAGTCGAGGCGCGTCTGGAACACCACCGGGTTCGGATCACTCAGCTCGCCCGCCACGCGACCGCAGGGACCGGTGATGTCGCCGAAGCCCGTCAAGGCGCCAGCGTCGAGGGAAGCGTCGGTCGCGGCGTCAGTGGCGGCGTCCGAAGCGCCGTCGACCGAGGCGTCGATCGAGGCGTCGAGGCCCGCGTCCATGAAGGGCGCGTCCGGCGCCGCGTCGAAGAGGCCGCGGTCGTGGGGGGTGGCGTCCATCCCCGCATCCGCCGGCGAGCTTCCGCCCGAACAGCCGAAGGAGAGGAGCACGAGGAGCGAGAGCGACCCAGCAGACATGCGCAGCATGGAGCGCATGATAGCGCGGTGCGGCGCGGCTGTCCGGGGCGACGCGGTGGCTGCGCGGCGGCGGCGGGCGTTGGTTCAGCAGTCCAGCTGACGCGCCCACGCGCGCGACCCCCACTGCCTGGGCGCCCGCGACAACAACGAGTCCGGCCTGAGCACGGGCATCCCCGGCGGCGACCCGCCGCAGTGGGGACGCT
>JAACVI010000039.1 GCA_009992505.1 Myxococcales bacterium | reverse complement strand
AGCTCAGGCCGGTGCGCGCCAGCAGGGCGTCCAGGCTCGGGTCGCGCTGCATGAACTCGCGGAAGAGCAGCTCCGGATCCTGGGAGTCGCCGCGGCTGAGGATGGCCTCTCGGAAGGCCTCGCCCACGTCGCGGCTGAGCACGCCGCCCTCGAGGAAACGCGTGAAGGCGTCCGCGTCGAGGACCTCGGCCCATTTGTAGCTGTAGTAGCCCGCCGCGTAGCCCGTGGGGCTGCCGAAGAGGTGGGTGAAGCTGGTGATCATGGCGTAGTCGTCGGGCACGGGCGCCGGCGCGTGGGCCGCGAGGACGGCGCGCGCGTAGCTCACGGCGGATCCGTCCTTGGCCGGATCGTAGTGGCGATGCAGTGCCAGATCCGTCTTGGCGAAGCCGAGCTGACGCATCTGGAAATTCGCCGCGCGGAAGGTGCGGGCCGCGCGCAGCTTGTTCAGCAGCTCGTCGGGGATGCCCTCGCCCGTCTCGTGGTGGCGCGCGAAGAGGTCGAGGGATTCACGCTCCCAGCAGAAGTTCTCCATGATCTGCGAGGGCAGCTCGACGAAATCCCACGCGACATTCGTGCCCGAGAGATCGTGCACGTCCACCGTGGTCAGCACGTGGTGCATCAGGTGGCCGACCTCGTGGAAGATGGTCTCCACTTCGGCGTGGCTCAGGAGCGAGACGCCCGCTTCGTTCGGGGGCGTGAGGTTTCCGCACACGAGCCCGAGGTTCGCCGAACGCTCACCTTCTGGGGTGACACCGCTGCGCAGGCCGTTCATCCACGCGCCACCGCGTTTGTCGCCACGCGGGAACAGGTCCATCGTGAACGCGCCGAGCAGGGCGCCGCTCTCGTCGTGCGCCTCGAAGCAGCGCGCGTCCGCGTGCCAGCTCGGCATGTCGCGCTCGCGGACGCTCACGCCGTAGAGTTCGCCCAGCAGATCGAAGAGGCCCTTCACCACGTCCTCGGCACGGAAGTAGGGGCGCAGCTCCTCGACGTCGAAGTCGAAGCGCGCGCGGCGCAGCTTCTCCGCGTAGTAGCCCACGTCCCAGGGCTCGATCGCGGGCGCCTCGTCTCCCTCGAGTTCGCGCCGGAAGGCCGCGAGCTCCTCGTTCTCTCGTCGGAAGGCGCTCTCCGTGCGGCGCCTCAGATCGTCCACGAAGGCCTCGGCGGCCTCGCCCGTCTTGGCCATGCGCTCCTCGAGCACCAGGTCGGCGAAGTCGGCGTAGCCCAGGAGCTGGGCCTTGGCGCGACGCAGCTCGAGGATGCGCGCCACCAGCGGCCCGTTGTCGAGCTCTCCCGTGGCGGCCCGTTGATCGTAGGCGCGCCAGAGCGTCTCGCGCAGCGGGGCGTCGTCGAGGTAGGTCAGCGCCGGCATCAGGCTCGGCGCGTGGAGCGTGAAGCGATAGCCCGGCACGCCCGCGCGCTTGGCCTCGTCTCGTGCTGCGGCCCGCGCATGTTCGGGCAGACCCGCCACACGCGCCTCGCCCTCGACGTCGAGGTGAAAGGCCGTCGTGCCGTCGAGCACGTGCTCCGAGAACTTCATCGTCACTTCAGAGAGCGCGACGTCCAGCTCTGAGAGGCGCGCCTTGCCCGCGTCGTCGAGCTCCGCGCCGTGGCGCCGGAATTCGCGCAGCGTCTTGTCGAGCAGGCGCTTCCGCGCCGCGGACATCTGCTTCGCCTCGTCGGTCTGAGCGAAGGCGCCGAGGACGCGGTAGAGCCCGGCATCGGTGGGGATGCTGCTGTAGAAGGCGCTCAGCTTCGGGCGCGTGGCCTGCCAGGCTTTGCGCAGCTCGTCGCTGGTTCGCACCGACTCGAGGTGACCCACGGCCGTCGACGCTTCCTCGATCGCGCGCGTCGCGTGGTCCAGCGCGCCCAGCGTGTTGGCGAAGCTGTAGGGACCCTCGCTCCCGCCTATCGCCTTCACGGCTTCACGCGCGCGCGTGATCAGCATGTCGAAGGCCGGCTCGACGTGCTCGGGGCGCAGCGCGGGCCAGGGGATCTCGAAGGAGAGGTTCAAGAGGGGGTTGTCCATGGCCGCGCAGGCTACACCCATCGCGTCGCCATTCCGAGGCGCCATGGCGCGCTATTTGGACCCCCACCCGCCGCCCCGGGGTCGCGCCCGATCCAGTCCCCGACTGGGGGATGTGGTAGCCTCGTGGACTGGACGGGTCGAGGCTCGCGGCGGGAGAGGCGAGATGAGGGAGCGCTGTTTGGGTCGAGCCGTGTCCGCGCGTGCGGAGCGGCCAAGCGTCGCGCGTCGTCGCCTGGCGAGCTTCAGCGCCTCGCGCTTCACCGCTGTGCTCGAGGTGGGCGCGCTCTTGCTGGCGCCGGTTCGCGTGTGGGCGCAGTCCACGGCGCTCGCGGCTCCGACTCCGGGCGGCCAGACCTTGCGCTACGGATCGATCGACGCGGCCGTCGTCGTGCGCATCTTCTCCCTGGGTAGCGTCGAGACCCAGCGCGTGCAGGGGCGTCAGGTGGCGCGCGACATCGCTCTGCCCGATGGCGGTCATGGCTCGGGCCTGCTGATCGACAGCCGCGGCCTGGTGATCACGGCCAAGCACATGATCGAGGGCGCCCACGTGATCGTGGTGCGCATCCCCGGCGACGAGCGCGTCTACCCCGCCGTCCCGGTCTATCAGGACCCGCGCACCTGATCGAGCAGCTCGAGCGCGAGGTGGCCGACGTCGACGACGCCGATCTCCTGGTCGTGGCGTCGGCCTACCTATGGGACGCGGCGCAGGTCGTGCTCGAACGTCAGGGCGGCGCACCCGAACCCGAGTACGTGCGCGATGTCCGTGCTCGAGAGCGCGCGACCCGCCTGCTGATGAACACGCGCGCTGGCCCGACGCGCCATCGAGCTCGACGCACACGTGGTCGAACGCTCGCCCTTTGCGGGTGTGATCCAGACGGGCGGCGCGAGCCGCAGCGGACCCTCGCAATTCCACTACGTCACCATCACGCCGAGCCAACAACGTCCCGTCGGCTGGGCGTCCCGGCCGCGACGCAGCGCGCGGCGCTACCTGCCCTTGATCGTTCTGGGCCTGGGCGATCAGGTCTCGTCGACGGACCACCTCACCCTCGGTGCCACGCTGCTCCAGCCGATCGCCACGGGCGACTACCCGCGCGCGTCCGCTCGGTGCTCTTCGTGGGCGTGAGCACACAGTCGGCCGCTGGGGCCGGCTTCCTCGTGGGCGAGTTCGGCTTCGGGCCGCGCATGGGCTATCCCTTCGGCGTGTTGGTGGCCCGGAGCTGGACGCCCGGCCTCGCCCACTCCGACCACAGAACCGCCGACGCCCTCCGCCGAGGGAGCCTGAAGCTGGCCCTCAGCCTCCATCACGTCGTCATCCTGGGTCAGATGCACCTCCTGCACGGTGGAGACGTGATGAACCTATCCGTCTCCCTCGGTCACGGCTTCTGATCCGCGCTCAGCTCTGCTTCCGTCGGCCGATGTCCTTGGCGCGGATACCCGGGATCAGCTGCGCCAGCTGCCACAGCTCGAGGTGGTGACGCATGGTCGAGCGCAGGAAGATGTCGCGCGCTCGACCCACGAGGATCAGGCTCGTCACGAGCGCGCCCAGGCTCAAGATCAGCACCAGCAAGTGCGTCGTCGTCGCATCGAGCTGCATCAACTGGGAGCGCACGAGCATGCCTCCGTCCACGAAGGTGTAGGACTCGGGGATCCAGCCACGCCACTCGAACACGGCCGGCAGCGCGATCGTCAGCGCGCCCGAGGCCAGCACCAACAGCCGCCGCCGCGCGTCCGCGAAGGCGACCACGACCGGCATGGCGGCGAGCGCCACGATGGGTGTGATCCACAGCGGGCCGAGCACCATCGCGGTCGGTGCGACGCTGACCATCAGGATCACGGCCGCCAGGTCCACGCGCCCGCGCGTGGGCTTCTGGTGCGCCCACATCTGGGCCAAGCCCCCGATGGCCGCCGACCCCAGGAGCAGCACCAACAGCCGCACGTCCTTGAGGCCTGCCCACATCACCACGGGCAAGTAGGCCAGCCACGAGAACCTCGCGACGGCGCTGCTCCAGAGGCTGTCCTTCAGCCACCTCGAAGTCTCCTCCTCCAGCGTGGTCCGCGCCTCGTAGGGCAGGGTGTGCGGCGGATCGATCAGCAAGCCGGCCAAGGTCTCGGCGGCCGCGATGTTGTTGGCGTCGAGGCGCAGGGCGCGGATGGTCTCGTGGATCGCGCGTCGATGCTTCTGGCCGTGGGGATCATCGCCCTCGCGCGCCTCGTGCGCCGCCGCCTGGGCGCGCTCCACGTGCTCCGCGGCACGGTGCTGACGCTCCTCCGAGCGTTGGTCGCCCGCCAGATAGAGCTCGACCGTCTCGGCCAAGGCGCCGGCGCTGGGCCGCGCCGACACCGTACGTCGCGCCGCGTCCGCGCACACCTCCGCCAGCTCCGCCGGGATCGTGTCCCGGCGCGCTCCGAGCCTCGCCGCCGCGCGCGTGCCGTTGCGTGCCGCCTTCAACTGCTCTCGCAGTGGACCTCGCTCGACCAGGCGCTCGTGCATCAGGATCTCGAACAGGATCGCGCCGAGGCTGTACACGTCTCCGCTCGGCGCGGCCTCCGCGCCCTCCTTGGCTTGCTCCGGAGCGACGTAGCCCGGCGTGCCGACCAGTCGCCCGGGGGCGTTCAGCTCCGGCAGCGGTGGCAACTCCAGATCCATGCTCCGCGCGCCGTCTCCGCGCCACTGGGCCAGACCCCAATCCAGCACGTAGACCTCGCCGAAGTCGCCGAGCATCATGTTCGACGGCTTCAGATCACAGTGGATGACGCCGCGGCTGTGCGCGAAATCCACCGCACGGCAGGCCTGGGCGAAGGCGCGCAGCAGCTGGTGCTGTGGAAAGCGGCGCTTGGTCTCGGGGTCTCCGGCCGCGAGCCGAGGCAGGATCTGCTCGAGCGTCTCGCCGCGAATGCGCTTCATCGTGAACCAGGGCAGGCCGGAGCTGGTGTGTCCCTTCTCGTACACCGGGACCACGACGGGATGCTCGAGGCGTCCTTGCACCAAGGCCTCGCGCTCGAAGCGTGCGTGCATCTCCTTGGAGTCGGCGCAGCGCGGCAACAGCACCTTCATCGCCACCTCACGCCCCATGCGCTGGTCGAAGTAGAGACGGACCTCGCCCATGCCGCCCTCGCCGAGGACGCCTCGGCCCTCGTAGCGTGGCGCGAACGCGGCGTGCTGCGCTGTGTCAGCGTCGAAGGGGTGGTTCTCCACGTCCAAAGGTCCGTCCCCCGACGCACCTGCGGTTTCGAGCGAGACGTCTTTGTTCGCCATGACGGACGCCATACTGCCACTTTCGTCAGCGCGCCGGTTGACCGTGCGCCTACCGATTGGTAGTCAAAGGCCGACCGTAAGGTAGTCACCACGGAGGTGGAAGCCCATGCCTGTATCGAATCGCTATCTTCTCGAGCAATGGCCGACCGTGGTCGCCATGGGTCGCGCCGCACTGCGT
>JAACVI010000038.1 GCA_009992505.1 Myxococcales bacterium | reverse complement strand
GGCATGGTGCTCTTCGAGCTGCGTCGCTACGTCGACGCCGCCCAACGTCTCTCGGCGGCGCTGGTCGAGACGCGGCGGCCCCTGACGGACGCGCAGCGGGAGCAGACGCGCGTGCTGCTCGCCCACGCGCGCCAGTTCGTCGCTCGTGTCGTGGTCCACCTCTCGCCCGAGGACGCCATCCTGACGCTCGACGGCGTACCCGTGGAGTTGATCGACGGTGAGCTGAATCTGGACACTGGCACCTACACGTTGATCGCTCAGTGCGAGGGCTGCCAATCGCAGACGGCCCGCATCCGGGCTCTGGCTGGCGAACGCCAAGAACTAGCGCTCGCTTTGTCGAGCCTCTCGATGAGCTCGCCTGAAGCGCCTCCGGCTCTGCCCCCGCCCCCGCCTCGACCGAATTTGGTTCCACCGGGCCTTCTGCTTGGCGCTGGTCTCGCGCTCGTGTTCGCCTCGGTGCCGACGGCGCTTGTCGCACGACAGGCGCAGAACAAGCTCTACGAACAGTGTCCGCGAAACATCTGCGACGGCAGTCTGCGTGCCACTCGTGACCGCGCGAACCATTACGCATTGGCGACGGATATCCTCTGGGGAACCGGGGCCGCTCTCAGCGTGACCGCGATTGTTTGGATGCTGCTACGACGCAAGGCCAGGCCCAGCCCGGAGCTGAGCGTGGCCTGTGGTCCGGCAGGCTGCGCTGTCGCGACGGGCGGGAGGTTCTGATGCGCACGCTGGTCTGGATCCTCGCCTGTCTATGCGCTGCCAACGCGCTCGGGTGCTCTGTGGCGACCGACGTGGACGGCTATGCATTTGAGGACTCTCCCTGTCCGCGCCCCGCTCATGCTTGCACCGGCGGGCGCGCGTTGTGGTTCGTGATCAGCCGTGGCGACATCGCCCGCAGTGTAGGGGACGAAATCGCGGGCTTCAACCTCGACGCCACGGCGGAAGCCGTGTGCGGGCACGCGGACAAGATCTCTCCCGTCGGCACGCCGGGGATCGACAACGCCGCTTCGCCCCTGCTGGCTGTGCTCGAAGACCCGATGCACCGGACGGACGAGGTCCTGTTCGAGGGGTTGCTCTCGGGGGTGATCACCGTCCTGCAAGTGAATCACGTGGACGACCTCGTGTCGGACGACTGCGTCGACGTGCAGATTCGCCGAGCCGCCGTGCCCAGCGGGCAGGATCCGCCCACCTACCTCGACGCCGACCGCGATGGCATGTTGGATCCCGACCTCCATCTGAACGTCAACTCCATCACCGCCCGCGATGATCGCGCCTGCATCACGGGAGGCATCCTGCATGCAAATGAGGGCGATCTTCCCACGCTCTTCCCGAGCACGCCGGTCCCCATGGAGGTGGACACGACCGCACTTCACCTCCGTGCGCAGGTGTCCGAGACGGGTTTGACCGAGGGATGGCAGGGCGGCGGCGTGAGTGTCGTGGACCTCGTCAGCGTGTTGCATCTCGAGGAGCAGCCGTTTCTGGTGAGCGTGCTGGAGACCTCTGCGGATCTCTATCCGATGCGCGACGGATCCTGCTCCCACATCTCCTTCGCCTATACCTTCGAGGCGATTCCATTCACGCCTCAGGTGTCGGGCACGCCTCCCTGACGTCCCTCGGCTGCCTCGTGGGCGTGCGGGGCGCAGACCTCCCGTCTTGACCCATCTCCACCCGGGTGGCATCCCGCCGCGACCGTGAGTGGCGACGTCGATCATACGCGCACAGCTGGACGAGGCCTGCTCGCCATCGCCGGCGCCAAGATTTACTTCATCATCGCTGGCTATGCCGTGCAGCTCGTGCTGCCGCATCTGCTCTCGCCCGAGCGCTTCGGTCTCTTCGCCACCGCCATGGGTGGCATCGCCATGCTCAACAACGTGTTGATCGCGGCGACCATCCAATCGGTCAGCAAGTTCATCAGTGAGGGCGAGGAGCAGGCAGGCGCCATCCTGCGCCAGGCCCTCGGGATCCAGCTCGTCCTCGGCGGCATGTTCGCCGCGAGCCTCCTCCTCGGTGCGCCCTACATCGCGGGCTTCTTGCTCGACGACCAGCTGACGCCGATGCTCCGGGTCGCCGCCGCGGTCGTCTTCTCCTACGCCATGTACGCGGCGTTCGTGGGCTCGCTGAACGGTCGCCACCTCTTCACCAGGCAGGCGGGCCTCGACATCACCTTCTCGACCTTGCGCGCGGTCGGCATCCTCGGCGGCGCCGCGTTGCTCGGCTTGGGCGCCTTCGGAGCCATCAGCGGCTTCGCCGTGGCTGCCTGCACCATCACGGTCGTGGCCTTCTTCGTCGTCGGTGTGGGCGGCGGTGGCAAGCGCCTGCCCATGAAGACCTGGCTCAGCTTCATGGCACCGATCTGGATCTACCAGGGCTTCTTGAACGGCGTGCTTCAGATCGACGTGCAGGTGTTGAAGCGCTCCTTGGCCGAGATCGCCCTCGCGGGTGGAGCGACCAGCGCCGCCGCCTCCGAGCTGGCCTCGCGCTACGTGGGCTTCTACCGAGGCGCGCAGACCTTCGCCTTCGTGCCCTACCAGCTCATCCTCTCCATGACCTTCATCGTCTTCCCCATGGTCAGCAAGGCCATGAGCGAGGGCGATCACGACAAGGCCAAGACGACCATCCAGGGCGCCATGCGCTTCAGCCTGCTCACCTTGCTGGCCGTGGCCGCGCCCATCGCGGGAGCCGCCGACGGAGTGATCCGGGTCGCCTATCCCGAGGCCTACCTCGCCGGCGCGCCCGCTCTGGGCGTGCTCGTCTTCGGCATCGCCGCCTTCGCGCTCTTCGTCATCTCGGCCACCGTGCTCAGCAGCGCGGGTCGGCCCGGCTTGGCCGCGACCATCGCCGGCATCGCGCTCGTGATCGTGGTGATCGCGAACCGCGTCCTGGTGATGGCGACCGCCGGAGGCGCCGCGGCATTGCCGGCTGCGGCACTGGGCACCAGCATCGGCACCTTCACCGCGCTCCTGCTCGCCGGCTCGGCTGTCTACTACCGCTTCAAGACCTTCATCGCGCCGAAGACGGCTGCGCGAGGAGGCCTGGCCGCCGCGGCCGCCTTCGCCACCGCGTATTACGTGCCCCACGCCTCGCGCGTCACGGCCATCGGCGCCCTCGCCGCAGGCTTCTTCGTCTTCTTGCTAGCCCTCGCCCTGCTGCGCGAGATCTCCAAACAAGACATCGCCGCCGCCCGCAAGATCCTCGGCCGCTAGCGCGTCGGAGGCGGCGCGTGCCGTGGACGTCCACGCGTCGCACCGGACGCGGCCCGCGATGAACGCCGGGCCCTACGGTGTGATGGGATCACCCGGTTCGCCGTGGGACCGAGGCTCGACCCGGGGAGCGCTCTGTCAGCGCGCGTTGCGGAAGTCGCGCATGGTCTGGTCTTCGTCGAAGTTGTGCGTGAAGCTGGCGGCTTCGCGGAAGGGGCCGCTCTCGATCACGATCGGGTACTTGATGTGGTCGATGGCGCCCTTGGGCAGACGCGGCAGGCCGAAGCGTCCGAGGGCCATGTTCACGATGCCCGCGGGCACGGGCACGGCGCTGCGACCCGTCTGTTCGATCACGACGGAGAGCGGCGTCGGCGGTGGGCCCGAGACGTTGAAGACACCTCGAAGCTTGGCCTCGAGGGAGCTGGCGATGGCGCGCGCGGCGTCGTTCTCGTGGATGAACTGGAAGAGCGGATCGAAGCCCAGCACCGTGGGCACGCGCGGACCGCGCAGGTAGGCCGCGAGGGTGCCGTGCTTCGACGGACCGAGCACGTAGCAGACGCGCAGCACGGCCGTGGACAGCTTGGGGAAGCGCCACAAGGCGGAGCCCGCGTAGAGATCGGCGGCGACCAGATCGGCGAGCTCGGGGAAGCTCGCGAGGCCCATCGGAGGCTCGTCCTCCGTGTGATAGAGGGGGGAGTCCGGGGCGGCGCCGTAGTAGGTGTGACGACCGACGAAGACCAGCTGCTCGACGCCATAAGTGTCGCAGTGCTGGACCACGGCACGCGTGCCCTGCAGGTTCACGCGGAAGCGGTCGGCGCTGCGCTGCATCAGATGCGTCACGGTCGCCATGTGCACGACGGCCGTGGGGCGTCGCGTGCGGAAGATGTCCTCGGCCGGGCGCTTGCGGATGTCGGTCTGCAACACCTCCACGCCCTCGGGCGCGTCTCCCCACGGGCGCCTGTCGATGCCCACGACTTCGTGCTCGCGCGCCAGCAGCTCCTTGGCGACGAGCCTGCCGAGCTTGCTGGAGATGCCTGTGATCAAGACCGTCATGTGACCTCCAGGTCGTTGGGGTCGAGCTTGCCTTCGCGCAGCTTGCGGCCCTGCTCGATCAGCCAGTGGATGCGCAGCCGCACCTGCTCCACGTAGCCCACGACGAGGTCGTCGCTCTCCGTGCCGTCGCCTTCGAAGCGCATGGGCGCGCTGTACAGGATCTGAAACGTCGTCGGACGCGGGATCGGCAGCAGATAGCGAGGGATGGGGATGTAGGGCGCGCCCACCAACTTGCCGAGCTTGTACAGGTTCGCCACCGTCGGGAAGGCGTCGCCGGCGCCGATCACGGCCAGAGGCACGATTGGGCTTCCCGTCTGCAGGGCCAGGCGCATGAAGCCCGTGCCGAAGCGCACCAGGCTATCCGACTGGTGGTGGAGCTTGGCCGTTCCACGCGCGCCCTCGGGGAAGACCATCAGCAGGCGCCCGTCTTGAAGCAGGCGCTCCGCGTGCTGCGGCAGACCCGTGACCTGCCCGACCTTGGCCGTGAAGTGGCTGGAGCCGGGCAAGGACGCCAGGAACTTTTCGACCATGCCCTGGGCCAGACGCGGCGGCTCGCATTCGAAGAACACGCTCGCCAACACCATGCCGGCGTCGAGGGCGATGCCACCCTGATGGTTCGACACCAGCATGGCCGAGCCCCTCGCGGGCACGTGCTCGATGCCATAGACCTCGGCGCGGAAGTAGCGTCGGTAGAACCAGCCCATCCAGGTGAAGAAGCGACCGAGCTCGCGCTTGTCGATGCCGTAGGGGTCGATGCCGTGGGCGCTGAACGGCAGGTCGAGCCTGTCCACACGCTCGGCGATGGCGGGGTTGGTGGGCAGGAAGCGTGTCGGCACGGCTCGATGCTACACCGGCGCGCGCGGCCGGGTGCGAGTTTCAGGCCGCAGCAGACTGCGCCCGAGCGCGCCATTGATCTGCCGCCGAGGGCGAACTAAGTGCTGACCATGTCCGAGTCGCCCCAGCTGCGATACGCCTGCCAGACGTCGTCCCTGCCCGAGGCGCTGGCGGCGACGTTCGTCGAACTCGACGCCGATGCCGACACGCAGGCCTTCGTCGCCGATCTCGAGCGTCACCCCACGAGCGCGCTGCGCGCCTGGGCGCGTCGCGTCGCCGCCTCCTGGATGAGTGACTACGACGCCAACGCGCTGCTCGACACCCACGACATGCGCGTGCTCGGCACGGCGCAGTGGCGAACGCTGCTGGGCGAGCGTGCCGGGGGTCGGCTGCTCGATCTGGGTGCGGGCGACGGACGCGTCACCGACACCTTGGCTCCGATCTTCGACGAGGTCGTGACCAACGAGCTCTCGACTGGCATGGCGCGTCGCCTGAGGAAGCGCGGCTACAGCTGCTGGCTGGGCGATCTGGCGGAGGAGCCTGCGCCGGAGTCCCTCGGACGCTTCCGGGCCATCGCCATGCTGAACCTGCTGGATCGCTGCCGACGCCCACGAACGCTGCTCGAGCGCGCGCGCGATCTGCTCGAGGCGGCTGGCGTGCTGATCGTGGCCGTGCCGCTGCCGCTCTCGCCCCACGTGCACGTGGGCGCGGAGACCGTGGACCCCGAAGAGCTCTTGCCCATCGCACGCGGCAGCTTCGAGCACGGCGCGCGCCGTCTGGTCGAGGATGTCTTCCTGCCCTCGGGCCTGGAGCTCGAAGCCTGGAGTCGAGCGCCCTACCTGTGTCGCGGCGTTCGTCATAGGCCCGTGCTGATCCTGGACGACGCCATCTTTCGGCTTCGTCGGCGCAGGGACTGAAGAAAGGGAGCTCCGGGGGCACCGTCTTCTCACCAGGAGTCTGGAGGGAGGATGGTTGGGGGAGGACGAGGCGAGCCTTGGCGATGCCCCCGGAACGTGGTCTGTGGGTCAGGACTGCAGGCGAACCCTCTGGATCAGCCAGCCGTCACCGTGTCGCTTGAGGTCGAAGCGCGCGTCGACGACGCCGCCTCGGGTCCGCACACGCACGGCGACCAGGGCCTGGTTGCCGTCGATGTGGATGCTGCGCTGAAGCATCGTGGCCTCGCTGCCGGTCAGGCGAGCCAGCTCGCGGTGTGCGCGCTCGGCCAGCTCGGCGCCTTGGCCGTCGTCGTAGTAGGCGTGGAAGCGTCCCGACATCAGCTCGACGGGCTCGCGATCCGGATCGGCGAAGTCGAGGGCCTCGTCGATGCGCTGGTTCGTCACGTCACCGCTCAGCTTGTCGGTGAAGGCCTCGAGTCGCTCCTCGTCCGTGAGGACCAGAGCGTCCACCGTGGTGGCGATTGCGCCCACGATGGTCAGGAGGATGAAGCCGTAGGTGGCGGTCCGTTTCAGCATGGCTGAGGACAGTGCATCGGCCGTGCCACCACCTCGGCACGACGAAAGCCGCGGATCTCCGCACAATCGTGGGTGCGCGTCCTCGCTTCGACTGCCACTCTGGCAAGACATCGGGCAGGACGCCGGACAAGCTGGCAGTCGACAGCCCGGATCCGGTGGTATCCTCCGTGGATGGCCGAACCCACTCGACCGGCGCAACGTCAGGTCCCTTGTCGCATCTTCACGCCCGCAGGCTTCCTGATGGGCACGTTGCACGTGCCCCAAGAGCAGACGCTGATCGACTTCCTGAATGGCACCGGCCACTTCCTCACGCTCACGGCCGTCACCCTGCCGGGCCAGTCGCAGCCCCTCTCCTTCTTCGCGCTGGCGCGTAGCTCGGCCGTGCTCGTGATCCCCGCGACGGACGAGCTGGTGGTCGACGAGGAGCGCAGCTCGATCCGGAGCTCTCTCCACCAGGTCTCGTGCCTGTTCCAGGGCGGGCTCTTGATGGGCACCCTGGCCTTGCCCGAAGACGTGCGCGTCTCGGACGAGCTGATGGCGGCGCGCGGCTTCTTGCTCATGAACCACTGCACC
>JAACVI010000115.1 GCA_009992505.1 Myxococcales bacterium | reverse complement strand
CGCGCCCAACCGCCTGTCTCGTAGACTCGTTGCTCATCGCGCGACGCTCCCACGATGCCCATCAGCTCAACAGTGGTCGCGCGCTGTCCGTGTACTGTTCAAACGTCAGAAGCTCGATCGGTCGCGTCTGCTCGAGGTCACGCGCGAGGAGGAGCCGAAGCTCTTCGCCTTCATCTCGCGCCTCGCCGCCAAGACCGGCGCGCCCGAACCCAAGCACGTCTACCTCAGCCACGAGGTCAACGCGGCCGTGTTCTACGACAGCTCGCTGCTCAGCCTCTTCTGGCCAGTGAAGAAGAACCTGCTCGTGGGACTCGGCCTGGTCAACGCCTTGAACGTGACCGAGTTGACGGCGGTGCTCGCGCACGAGTTGGGCCACTTCGGTCAGGGCACGATGCGCGTCGGCAGCTACGTCTACGTCGCCAACCGCGTGCTCGCGGATCTGATCTGGGGCCGTGACGCCTGGGATCGTCTGCGGATGGCCTGGGCCGCCTCCGACCCTCGCATCGCCTGGGTCGCCTGGATCATCCTGTCCGCGGCGGCGCTCCTGCGTCGGCTGCTCGAGGCGCTCTTCCGCGGCCTGAACTTCCTGCACGCCTCGCTCTCACGTCAGATGGAGTTCGGCGCCGACCGGGTCGCGGTCGCGGTCGCGGGCTCCGACGCCCTCTGCCATGGCCTCCTGCGCGCCAGCTTCGCCGACAGCTGCCTCTCCCAGACCTTCCGCGATCTGATCGACGCCGGCGACCACGGGCACTTCACCGACGACCTCTTCCTGCATCAGAGCCGCGCCATGGACTTCCTGCGCGAGCGCGAGGCGCGCCCCGAGTGGGGCAATCCGCCTTCGCTACCGATCGATGTGCGGGAGCAGGTGCAGGTCTTTCGACAGGCCGACGCGCCGCCGCCGGCCATGTGGTCGAGCCATCCGAGCAACATCGAGCGCGAGCGCAACGCCAAGCAACGCTACGTGCGCAGCCACTTCGACGAGCGCTCGGCATTTGTCCTCTTCGACGATCCCGCGGCGACTCGCGCGCGCGTGACGAAGCATCTGTTGGAGCTCGATCCCAAGCGCGTGAAGGTGGTCCAACGCGCGGCGGAAGAGGTGCAGGCCTTCATCGACGCCGAGCACGAGGAGACGACCCACGACGCGCGCTACGCCGGTGGCTTCGACCGACGCACGCTGAACGTCGAAGGGCTCGAGGCCACCTTCGAGCAAGCCGCGACGCAGCCTGCCCAGGACACGGAGGCGCTGGTGCAAGAGCTGCGTGAGCTCTTCGGCCAGGACTTCACGGAGCTGGCGCAGTGTCGCAAACAGCTGCTGGAAGAGGACGCCTCCCTGGGTCGTCGCCTGGCCACGGGGAACGTCGAGCGCCACTTCGAGTTTCGCGGAAGGCGCCACGACAAGCGCGACACCTCGGCCCTGCCCGATCGCGTAGGTCGCGAGCTCGAGGGCGTGATGCGGCGCCTCGGGCGCTTCGACAAGCGCATGCTGCGCGCCCACGCCGCCGTCGCCCATGCGCTGGGCGAGTCGCGCTTCGACGAGCTGAGGAGTCGCTACCGATTCCAATGGAAGCTGCAGGAGTTCGCCTTTCGGGTCACGAAGCTCCCTCGTGCCTTCGCGCCGCCGATGAACTTCTTGGCCTCCAAGCCCGAGCTGGACCCGGCGGGAGTCGGTCGGCTCAACGCCGAGTTCGAGCAGGTGCGCGCGGGCCTGGAGCGCCTGGTCGCGGACTGTCGAGACGAACCTCTGCCCGTGCTGCGCAACATGGAGGACGCCACCTCGCTGGGCGGCTTCCTGCTCGCGGAGCGCGTGGTCACCGCGGCCGCCTTCTCCTCGAACGTGCTGTTGGCCTCCGAGGCGCACAAGCTCGCGGAGCAGCTGGCCGAGGTGCAGGACAAGCTGACGCGCCTCATCCACAAGAGCGTCGGCGCCATCCTCGAGCTTCAGGAGTGGGACGAGGCGGAGTGGATCGCGCGCCTGGCTTCGGAGGCGGGGCCCTTCGGGGCGCCCGCCGCGAACGCCTGATCGAGCAAATTGGCCTGTCGCTTTCTGGACCTGACCCGCCCCATGTCCGAAAAAGGAGGGGTGTCGAAGGAGTGGCAGCGAAGCATCGGAAGAACACGTCGCCTGGCGGTCTTCCTCGGGGTCCTGATCCTCGGCTCGGGGATCTGGGCCCACGGCGCGTCGGTCGCGCAGGCCGATGCCCGCGCGATCGTGGTGCAGCGCGGGGACGCGTTGAGCCTGCTGGCCGTGCGCTTCCAGGTCACGGTCGAGGAGCTGCGGCGCTGGAATCACCTGGACTCGGATCGCATCCAAGCGGGCCAGGAGCTGAGGCTCGCGCCGACGGAAGTTGCGGACGCGCCCGCAGCCAACCCGAGCGCGCCTGCCGCGAGCGCCACGGACGCGCATCCGGCAACGCCTACACGCTCCACGGCTGATCAGGCGTCGACGGCGCACGAGGCCACTTCGCATCAGGCGACCTCCGAGGACGCCGACCACGCCAGCACGGACGATGAGGCTGCCGACGACGACGCCGCGGACGAAACCGGCGGAGACGAGGCGGACGAAGCCGACGGCGCGGCGCCCAGCCCGTCGCGCTCCCGCCGGGCTGACTCCGAGCAAGTGACGCCGCCCGCGGAGACGCTGAGCTACGTCGTGCGTCGAGGCGACACCCTCAGCGGCATCGCCGTCTCCCAGGGCACGACCCTCGAGGCGCTGCGTCGACTCAACGATGGCCTCCGGCCCGATCGCATCCGCGAGGGTCAGTCGCTGCACCTGCCCGTACCCGACGCGCCGCTGCGCGACCACGTCGTGCGTCGCGGCGAGAGCCTGGGCAGCATCGCGCAGCGCTTTCAGGTGCGGCCGCGCGACCTGAGGCGATGGAACGCCAGCCTCGGACATGGTCGCCTGCAGCTGGGCGAGCACCTGCGCATCTACTCCGAGGTCCGCGAGAGCCTGAGCGAGTCCATCGGACAGCCCAGCCGCGGAACCTTGGCCCACGCCGAGCGCCTGCCCCCGGACCCCGGCTACGCCATCCGCGAGCCGTCGCGCGCCTACGGCACGCTCGAGACCACCACCTGGCTCTCCGAAGGCGTGGACGCGGTGCGCGAGGAATTTTCCAACGCGCCTCGCATCGCCGTCCACGATCTCAGCGCTCGAAGCGGCGGACGCCTACGCGGCCATCGCAGCCATCAGAGCGGACGCGACGCCGATCTCAGCTACTACCAGCGCGCCTGCGGCAACATGCCTTGCCCCTTTCGTCGCCTCGACCCGGCGCAGCTCGATCTGGCGCGACAGTGGGCGCTGCTCCAGCACTGGCTCGAGCACGACGAGGTCGAGTACGTCTTCATCGACTACGGTCTGCAGCGCGGTCTCTACGACTACGCGCGCGCCCAGGGTGCCACTCGCGCGCAGCTCGAGCGCTGGTTCCAGTACCCGCGTGGGCGCTCCCATCCGCTGGGCATCATCCGCCACTTCCACGGTCATCGCGATCACCTCCACGTCCGCTTCGTCTGCCCCGACACGGACGAAGACTGCCGCTGAGCGCGCGCCGGTTTACCCCATCTTGACCACCCCTGCGCGCACGTAGCTGGAATCATGCGACTGCGGCTCGAGCCGCAGATACAAGTCCGCCTACGTGGCGGGCCTCGGCTCGATGCGGGAGGCCATCTGGTCCTGATCGACGAGGTGTTCGAGGCGCAGGCAAGCGAGGAGCTCGCGCGGGTCGACGTTGGGCTCGGTGGCGACGTAGGCGACGGACTCGTCGGGCTGGGCTTCCCCTCGAAAAGTGGACGGTGGAGACTATGCTGCTCGGCCGCCGAGAGTTGACATGACCTCGTACTCGATGGGGCTGCAGTAGTCGCTGGTCGAGTGCATGCGCTCGGTGTTGTAGAAGCCGTCGAGGTACTCGCCGATGACGTGCTGGGCGTCGGCGAGGTCGACGAAGGCATGCAGCCCGCGGCACTCGAATTCGAGAGTCGAGAACAGGCTCTCGGCGACGGCGTGGTCCCAGCAATCACCGTTGCGGCTCATGCTGCGATTCGGCACCCGAGGATTGCCGCACCCTGGCGGGTGTGCGACATTCGCATTCCCCCGGCGTCCCTTGGAGAATCCATGCGTCGCTCGTTCTCGTTCCTCTTCCTTCTCCCGCTGCTCGGGCTCGGCTGTGGTGGGTCCGGTTCCGCCGCTGATGCTGGCGTCACCATCGACGCCAACGCCCCGACCGACGCGAACGCGGCCGACGCCGCCGTGGACTCGACCACGTCCGACTCGGGCCCTGGCGTGTGCACGGGTGACGATCGCATGGTCCCGTTGATCTACTACGGCACCGTGGCGCCGACCTTCTTGCCGCTCTCCCCGGGGCAGGTCCTCGCCATCGGCACCTTCGGCGGCTGCAGTGGCACCTTCATCAATCAGCGTTGGGTGCTGACGGCTCAGCACTGTGGTCTGAGCGTGGGCGCGACCTTCTGCGTGGGCACGGACCCGGCAAATCCTGACGTCTGCTTCCGGGGCGACCGGGTCGAGAACAACCCCGACGCCGACACGACCCTCGTGCACGTGAACGCCGATGCCTCGAGCCGCTTGCCCGAGCTCGTGCCGATCCAGATCCTCACGGAGAGCATGGACAGCACCTGGCTGCGCCGCACGGCCGAGGCGTCGGGCTACGGGCAGAACGACCTGGGCGGCTACGGCGTGCGCGCCTTCACGGCCGAGCCCATCGTCGACATCCGCGGCAACTTCATCTCCATCGACGGCGAGGGTCGGCACGGCGTCTGCTTCGGCGATTCGGGTGGACCCCTGATGGTCCTGGCCAGCGACGGCACCGTGCGCGTGGCCGCGGATCTGAGCGGCGGCGCCGACTCCTGCGTGGGCATCGACAACTTCACGCGTGTGGACATCCAGGTGCCCTGGATCGAGGCGGCCACGGGCCCGACGATCGTTCCGGGCGGGAGCTGCGGCTCGTTGACCTCGGAGGGTCGCTGCGTGTCGGGCCAGGCGGCCTGGTGCGAGAGCGACGTGGCCCAGACCGAGATCTGCGCCGCGGGCGAGAGCTGCGGCTGGGACGACGCGGCCACCGGCTATCGCTGCATCGCCGGAGACAATCCTTGTGGCGGCCTGGACACCGTCGGCGCCTGCGACGGAAGCACGGCGCGCTGGTGCGAGCGAGGCGTGCCCAAGCGGCGCGACTGCGCGCCCTGTGGTGATGTCTGCCAGCTCTTGCCCGACTTCGACGGCTACGGTTGCGTGCCCGATCCCTGCATGGGCATCGACTACCTCGGGCACTGCGACGGCGACGTGGCCGAGTGGTGCCAGAGCGGCTCCTTGGCTCGGCGAAACTGCGCCAGCGAGGGCAAGACCTGCGGCTACGTCAACGGCGACGTCGGCTACTTCTGCCAGTAGCGCCGCCCTCGCGGGTCGTCCTGGTCCTCCACCTCCGCCCGATTGAATAGGCCGCCCAGGCTCCACGTCTGGTCGCCGGCGCTCGCTCTGCGCCCATCTGGTAGGATGAAGCCATCGTGGAGGACGAGCTCGTAGGACGGCTTCTGGGAGGGCGCTATCGCGTGATGCGTCGACTCTCCGAGGGAGGCATGGGTGTGGTCTACGAGGCCATGCAGGAGGACCTCGGCCGACGCGTGGCGTTGAAGGTGATGCACCCGGGGCTGGCCCAGAGCCCCACGGCCATCGAGCGCTTTCGACGCGAGGCCGTCGCCGCCGCGGCGCTCTCCCATCCGCACATCGTCCAGGTCACGGATCTGGTGCAGGACGGCGACGGTCCGGCCTTCCTGGTGATGGAGCTGCTCAGCGGAGAGAGCCTCGAGGCCGCCATTCAGCGCGACGGGCCCATGAGCGTCGAGCGCGTGCTCTTCATCACGACCCAGGTCCTCGACGCCCTCGGCGCGGCGCATCGAGCCGGCATCGTCCACCGCGATCTCAAGCCCGCCAACATCTTCCTCACCCAGCTCGCGGGCGTCGCCGACGTGGTCAAGCTGCTCGACTTCGGCACCGCCAAGCTGCGCGAGACGCTCGAGTTCGCACGCCTGACCCAGACCGGGCAGCTCGTGGGTACGCCGCTCTTCATGGCGCCCGAGCAGGCGCGCGGCGATCAGGTCGACGGGCGCGCGGACGTCTACTCACTCGGCCTGGTGATGCACGTGGCGCTGACGGCACGCACGCCCTTCCCGACGCATGACGCGGCGGCCCTCTTGAAGGCGATCCAGGACAGCGCCCCCGAACCCATCACGCACAGTCGGCCCGATCTGAAGGACGGCCTCGTCGCGCTGATCGCGCAGGCGACGTCCAAGGATCCCGCGTCGCGCTTCCAGACCGTGGAGGCCATGCGTGGCGCGCTCTCCGCCATCGGAGGATCGCGCATGCGGGCCGAGCACGCGGCGCAGACCTCCATCCACGCCCAGGCCGCGCGCAAACGTCACCCGGTGAAGTCGTCTTCGCGCCTCGCCCTCTGGATCGCCCTGGGCGCGTTCGCGTTGCTGTTTCTGGGCGGATCCGCGGCGGCGCTCTTGTACTGGCTGATGCGTCAGGAGCCCGAACCTGCCCTGGCGGCGGCTCCAATCATGGACGCATCCGCGGACCCGGTGGTCGGCTCCCCGGCGTCGACCCCGAGCGCGCAGCGGGACAACGCCCAGCCCATGGCGCCTTCGGCGGGCACGGGTTCGGCGCCCACCCCGACCCACGTACCCCAAGGCCGCGCCCTGCCCGCCGCGTCGTCGCGCCCCGCGCAGGCTCCCGGCCAGCGCCACCGCGGGCCGGGAGCCTGCGTCCCTGGCCTCCGGTTCCAGCCCGCCCAGACCTACGGCCTCTACTCGCGAGACAAGGTCGCGTCCGAACTCCAGACCGCCAACGCGCGGGCCGCCCTGTGCGCCGCACGCTTGCCCGTTGGCGTGGCCTCCATGCCCGCGATGATCCTGTTCGTGCGGGCCGATGGATCCCTCGGCCCACTGCGCTTCGACGGTGCGCTGCCGCACGGAACGGCCGCCACGGGGTCCTGTCTGCGCCGCGCCGTCTCCGGCTTCGCCCTCGGCCCCACCGAGAACGGATTGGCTGGCAACGTGAACCTCCGCGTGGAGGTCACGCCGTGTACCCCGCCTCCGTGGAACTCCGGCGGTTGAGCACGAGCGGAGCCGTCGCCTTCAGCCCGCGTGGCGGCGCGCGTAGCGGGTGGCCACGTCCTGGACCAGCGCCGGCGCCATCACGCCTTCGCGCGAGAAGTGGCGCATGTGCAGGATGGGCTCCGAGCCCAGCTCCGCCACGCTGCGGCGCTCGATCTTCTCCAGATACTTCCGCGGCTCGAAGGCGGTGAGTTCACTGGGATCACGCGCCAGCGTCGCGAGCAGGCTCGTGAGGGAGTTCATCTTCATGTAGGGGCAGGTCGCGCAGCCTCCGGCGACGGTGCAGCCCTCGCCCGCCGCCACGCCGGGCACGACACCGAGCGGGCTGTCGGGCGCCGCGGCGACGGCTTCGCTCGCTACCGGGAACACGATCTCCACCTCCACGTCGCGCGCCTCGTCCTCGCGCAGGATCTCCTGCACGCGCCGCACGATGGGCGTCACCATGCCGGCCTCCGTGCCCAGCACGAACTGCAGACGACGCGCGCCCGACGCATTCATGGCCAAGCGCGTCTGCGCCTCGATGTGCGCGAGGATGTCCGACGTCGATCCGATCACGCCGCGTCCCTCGCGTTGTGCGCGCATTCCCAACGCGAACATCTCGCCGGGCACCTCGAGGTGAGCCGTGACCTGCGCGTCGGGGTAGTCCGCCCGCACCAGCCCGACCACCTCGGCGCCGAACATGTGGTGGACGACGCAGTTGCCCTGCTCGAAGTGGTGCAGTCGCTCGCGCAGCGCGCGCAGGCTCCGAGAGTCGTGCGCCGGATGCAGTGCACGGATGGCGTCGTCGCCCAGCTCGGCCAGAGAGCCGAAGAGCACCTCGAGGTTCTCGCCCATGTAGGTGTCGGGTCCGAAGAAGATCGACACGTCGGGGATCTCGGCCGCGGCCTGCAGGATGGTGCGGACGACGTTGCCCGAGGTGCAGGTCAGGGTCGGCACGCGCACTTGAGCCAACGCCTTCGTGCGCAGGCTGGTGTTGATGTACACGACGTGGAGCGCGCGCGGATGCTCGGCCGCGTCGTCGAGGTAGGCGAGGTAGGCCTCGGACTCTGCGGCTTCGGCCAGGGAGCAGCCGATGGCCTCTGCGCTGACGCGATGCACGGGCACCGACTCGTGACCCGCGGCGTCGAGCACGGCGCGCACGTTCTCGCTCATGAAGTCCACGCCCAGCACCACGATGCGCTCGGCGCCCTTCTCCACCATGCCCACGGCGGCGTCGGCCATGGCCAGAGAGTCCGAGACGTGGATGTAGGGCCAGGAGCAGGCCGAGAGCACGCCCTGGAGCTCGGGATCCATGTAGAAGTGCGCGACCACGCCCGCCCGCGTCCGCTTCAGCAGCGCGTCCAGTTCGGCCACCGTCTCGGCGTCGGGCCTGAGGTAGAGCGCCTGCGATTCGGCGAAGCTTCCACGCGGGCTCAGCTCGTTCGCCCGGATGCTCAGCGAGGGGAAGCTGCCGGGCGAGGCCGGCGCGGCTGGGACTTCGTCACTCATGAGGGCGAGAGCATCCCGCGCCACACGCCTCGGGACAAGTGCCTGCGCTCGACTATGCTGCGCTCCTTGTCCGACACCAGCGTCTACGTTCACTTCCCGTATTGCGCGCGGAAGTGTCCCTACTGCGACTTCGCGAGCTACCGGGTTGAGCAGATCCCGCACGAGGCCTACGCGGACGCCGTGCTGCGCGAGCTCGAGCTGCGCGCTCCTTCCCTCGACGGTCGACGGCTCTCGAGCGTCTTCTTCGGTGGCGGCACGCCCTCGCTCTGGAGCGCCCCGCAGCTCGGGCGCGTGGTCTCGGCCATCCGCGCGGCCTTCCCGGAGCAGGTCGACGAGCTCGAGATCAGCGCCGAGTGCAACCCCGCCTCCCTCGACGACGAGGTCGCGGCGGGTCTGCGCGAAGCAGGCGTCAACCGCGTCTCCGTGGGCGTGCAGTCTCTGAACGACGAGCGCCTCGCCTACCTCGGTCGGCTGCACGACGCCCAGGGCGCGCTGGCCAGCCTGCGGGCGGCGCGTGCGCACTTCGATCGCGTCAGCGGCGATCTGATCTTCGGCAGCCCGGGACAGAACGTCGACGACGTGCGCCGGGAGGTCGACGCCTTGCTGGAGCTCGGCCTCGATCACCTCTCCGCCTATGCCCTGACCATCGAGCCCGGCACGCGCTTCGGCGAGCTCTTCCGGCTGGGCAAGCTCGAGGTCTCGCCCGACGAGACCTACGCGGCCCTCTTCGCCGCCATCGAGGTGCGGCTCGAGCAAGCCGGCTTCCGCCATTACGAGGTCAGCAACTACGCGCGCCCTGGGCAGGAGTCGCGCCACAACCAGCACTACTGGCGCGGCGGGGCCTACCTCGGCCTGGGCGCGGCGGCGGTGGGCTGTCTCGAGTCGGGTCCTGGCAGCGCGCGACGCTGGCGCAACCAGCCCTTGCCCGAGCGCTACCTGGCCGAGGTCGCCGGCCCCGAGCGGGAGGAGAGCGAGGAGCACCTCGGCCCGGAGGAGATCCTGGAAGAGGCCTTGATGCTGGGTTTGCGCACGGCCGATGGCGTGGATCTCGAGGCGGCCCAACGCCGCGCGGGCGTGGATCCCCGAGCCGGTCGCGAGGCTCGCATCGCCCGACACGTGGCCACGGGCTCCCTGCTCGACGAGGGCGGACGCCTGCGCGTGCCCCGGGAGCGCTGGATCGTGCTCGACGGCATCGTCGCGGACCTGTTTTGACGGCCCCGGCGCGCTCGGCATCGGACGCGTGGCGCCAGGGCCCGAATCGTGTAGGTTAGGCCCGCTTTGGCCCTCGATTTCGAAAGCGTGGAAGCGGTGAAGCTCGTGAAGCTCTTCGGAGCCACGCGCGCGCTCGGCGGCGTCAGCCTGCGCTTCGAGGCCGGACAGATCACCGTGATCGAGGGCCACAACGGCTCCGGCAAGAGCACCCTCGTCTCCATCCTCGGCCAGCTCGCGCAGCCGACCCGTGGAGAGGTCATCTACGGCAAGCTCCATCGTCGGCGTCACGCCGCGGCGCTGCGCGCCCGCATGGGCATCCTCGCGCACGCGCCCATGCTCTACCCCGACCTGACGGCTCGCGAGAACCTGCTCTTCTACGCGCGCCTCTTCGACCTGCCCAACCGCACGAGCGTCGTCGACGCCCAATGCGAGCGCTTCCAGATCGGTCGCTTCGCCGATCGCCCGGTGCGGACCTATTCGCGAGGCCAGTTGCAGCGGGTCGCTCTCGCGCGCGCCCTGATGCACGAGCCGCGGCTCCTGCTGCTCGACGAGCCCTCCACGGGCCTCGACGTGCTCGGCGTGGAGCGGCTCGAGAAGGCCATCCTCGAGGAACGGGATCGCGGCGTGATCGGCGTGCTCGTCACCCACGACTCCGACTTCGCCGACCGCGTCGCCGACCGACGCGTGCGCCTCGAGCGCGGCCGCGTGATCGAGAACGAGGACTCCTCGCCTCCCGTCGGGCCCTACGCCACGCCTGCGAGCCCCACGCCATGAGCGCTCACGACGCCACGATCGAAGAAGCGAGGGCCGCATGAGCGTGTGGAAGGCTGCCCTGCTCGTCGCCGAGAAGGATCTGCGCATCGAGATGCGCACGCGCGAGATCACCACCACTACGGCCCTCTTCGCCGTGCTCGTGGTCGTGCTCGCCTCGCTCTCCTTCTACCTCGATCGCGGCACGGCGCGTCAGCTCGCGCCCGGCGTGCTCTGGATCAGCGTCGCCTTCGCGGGCGTGTTGGCCATGGGCCGCAGCTGGTCCCGCGAGCGTGAGCACGACGCCATGCGCGGCCTGCTCTCGAGCCCCATCCCGCGCGCCGGCATCTACCACGGCAAGCTGATCTCCACGCTGCTCTTCCTGAGCGTCGTGGAGATCCTGCTCGTGCCTCTGATCGGCGTGCTCTTCCACCTCGACCTCTTCGACGTCCTCGGTCGCGTCGTCCTGATCCTCTTCCTCGGCACGCTGGGCTTCTGCGCCGCAGGCACGCTCTTCGCGGTCATGACCGTGCGCACGGCCGCGCGCGATCTCGCCATCAGCGTCGCGCTCTTCCCCCTCGTGGCGCCAGCGCTGCTCGCGGGCGTCGTGGCCATGCGCGAGCTGCTCGACGGCGCGACCTTCGAGTCCAGTCTGGGCTGGATCCGCATCCTGCTGGCCTTCGACATCCTCTTCCTGATCGGCGGCACGCTCCTCTTCGAGCCGCTCACCAGCGATTAGTCCTTCTCGTTCCGAGGTCGTCGTGGTCGGAGCAGGACAAGTCCTGCTCCCCACGTACGCGTCGTCGAGTCACCAGGAAGGTGCGGGTTCAGACGCGGTCTCTGGGCGAGCGCGCCCGCACGCGCCGACCGAGCGGTACACCCGTAGCGCGACCGAGGGGCGGAGGACGTAAGCCGGCCAGGGACCGTGGCTGGGCCCGCAGCTACACGAAGCCGGGGGCCTCGCCTCGGTAAGTCCGCACCTCCACCCCAAAGCCCTCGAGGAGCTTGGTGGGCAGCTCGCGGCCGATCAGGACGAAGACGCGATCCGCGTCCACCTCGTGCTCGCCCTCGGCGTCGCGCAGGTGGGTCTTGCCCGCGACGATCTGCTTCACCTGGGACGCGAGCATCAGGCGCACGCGTCCGTCCGCGGCGAGCTGCTCCACGGCCTGTCGATTCTCGGGCTTCACGCGCTCGAAGGCGGCACGTCGATAGCTCAGCGTGATGCGCGTGCCTGGGCGCTCGGCCAGCGCGCGCACGGCCTCCACCGCCGAGTCGCCGCCGCCCACCACGAGGCAGGCCTCGCCATCGTGCAACGCGGCGTCCGTGAGGTCGGTCTGGACGTGGGCCAAGGCTTCGCCCTCGACGCCGAGCATGCGCGGCTTGCCTCGACGTCCGGTGGCGAGCAGCACGCGTCGCGCCTTGGTCGGGCCCGCGCTCGTCTGCACCTCGAAGTGTCCGTCGATCTCCTGCACCCCCGTGACGTTCACGCCGAAGTCGAAGCGCGCGCCCGTCTTCCTGGCGACGTCGACGAAGAGCTCGACCAGCGCCTCCTTGCTCGTGCGCCGCAGCTTCACCTTGCCGTAGAGCGGCAGCTCCATGGGCGCCGTCATCACGATCTTGCCACGCGGGTAGGCACGAATGGAGCCGCCCAGATCCGCCTCGCGATCGAACGTGCGCACGCTCAGGCCGTACTCCATGGCCGCGAGGGTGGCGGCGATACCCGCGGGGCCCGCGCCGACGATCAGCAGATCGAGGACTCCCTCGGGCGCTGCCCCTTCCTGCTTCGTGGCCTTGGCGACGGCCTCCACCGCCTCGACACCCTGCCGGGTGGCGTTGGCGACGAGGCCCATGCCGCCGAGCTCGCCGGCGATGTAGACGCCAGCCTTGCGCGTCTGGAAGTTGGGATCGACCTCGGGCAGATCCACGCCGCGCCTCGAGGTGCCGAAGACGAGCTCGATGGCGGAGACGGGGCAGGCGGTCTTGCACGCGCCGTGGCCGATGCAGCCCGCCGCGTCCGCCAGGTATCCCTTGCCGTCCACGACCACGAGCGCGGTCTTCTCGGGGCACGCGCGCACGCACGCCGCGTGGCCCATGCACACGTCGGGATCGATCACGGGATGCAGCGTCGGCGGAGGCGCGACGCCCGCGTATTCGCGCAGGGTCGCGGCCGAGGCGTGGGCCTCTTGCCGCCTCTTGCGTGCGTCCCAGACGAGGGCGACCGCCGAGAGCAGGGAGAGCGCGGTGAAGACGCTGAGGATCGGGACCATGAAGGTCGTTTCTTAGCACGTGTGATCGAGAGTTGAACCGAGAGAACGAAGTCGTATACTCCAGCGGTGACGCCGCCGGTAGAGGGCCCATGACGCGACGAGAGGTGCCCTGGTGGGCCATGCCGCTGCTCACCGTCGTGGTCATGATGGCGCTCCTGGCACAGCACTACGACTACTACTCGCTCAGCTACCTCGCGCGCTTCGACGCCCGGAAGCACTCGTGGCTGCGGCCTTCGGGCCTGGTGGGCCACGGCTACGGCATCGCCGGTGGGCTGCTGATCCTGAGCAACCTGCTCTACCTCGTGCGTCGGCGTTTTCCTCGCGTGCGCGCCCTCGGATCCATGCGGGCGTGGATGCGCTGGCATGTCTTCTCGGGGCTGGCGGGGCCCGCGCTCGTCGTCCTGCACTCGGCGCTCACGCTGCGCACCTGGCCCGCCATGCTCTCGTCCGTGGCGCTCTCGATCGTGGTCGTGAGCGGGCTGGTGGGCCGTTACCTCTATGGCTTGATCCCCAGGAGCCGCGCGGGGGATCCCCTGAGTCAGGAAGAGGCGGGCGCGGATCTGGATCGCGCGATGATGGACATCCGGTCGTCGGGTGTGTCGGGGCGGGTCAGCGTGGACGCCCTCGAGGCCGCGGCCGACGAGATCCTCTCGCCGCTGCGTCGTCGCCGCGCTGCCGGGCTGGGGACCGTGCCGCGCACGCTGATGGCGCTCGTGCGCATGCGACAGCTCGGTCAGCAGGCGGGTCGTCGAGCTTCCCTGGCGGGTGCCTCCAAGGAAGAGGTCACGCGCATCGAGAGCGGCGCCGCCCGCATCCGCGCGCTGCTCTTGCCCGCCGACTTCTACGGGCTGTTGCGCGGTGCAGCCTCGAGCTGGCGCGGTCTGCATCGCGTGCTGGCCGTGGTCATGATCCTGACCGCGGGCCTGCACGTCACCATCGCGCTGTACCTGGGGTTCGGACTTTGAGGTTCACGCGGCTCGGAGTCCCGGGAATCCTGCTGCTGGCCACGGTGTTCGCGGGCGCGGGCCACGCTTCGGCGCAGGGTCTCTCGCCGGGTCCGCTGACGCGCGTCCACGCCTCGCTCGAAGGCGCGACGCACTGCACGGACTGTCACTCCTCGGGCAGCGCCATCGACCCGGGGCGCTGCCTGCATTGTCACGAGGCCCTCGGTCGTCGCATCCAGGCGCGCACGGGCTATCACGCGCAGGTTCAAGGGCGTGCCTGCGAGCGCTGCCACGTCGAGCATCGCGGACGCGCGGCGCAGAGCACGCGCTGGCCCGATCCAGGTCAGGATCACTTCGATCACACGCGCCTGGCCCGCTTCGAGCTCTCAGGCGCCCACGCCCAGCTGCGCTGTCGCCAATGCCACGAGCCGGGTCATGTCCGCGCGGCCGACGTGCAGTCGATGCAGCCGAGTGAGCGTGGTCGCACCTTCCTGGGGCTCGGCACGGCGTGCGCCAGCTGTCACCGTGATCCGCACACGCCCTCGCTCGGATCGACGTGCACGGATTGCCATGATCAGAGCGATTGGAACGCGGCGCAGCAGGCCTTCGATCATTCGCGCGCGCGCTTTCCCTTGCGCGGCGCCCACGCACGCGTCGCCTGCGCGCAGTGCCATCCCACCGCGCGGCAGGGCGAGCTGGCGAGCTTCCGCGGTGTGCGCTTTCGCCTGTGCACCGACTGCCACGAGGATCCCCACACGGGCGCCATGGGCGAGCCCAACACCTGCACGCGCTGCCACGCCGAGGCGGCCTGGGATCATCTGCGCTTCGACCACGCGACCCACGCACCTCGCACCTTCCCGCTCGATGGTGCGCACGCCGCGCTGACCTGCGCGCGCTGTCACGGCGAGGCCAGCGACGAGAGCCCGCAGGCAGCCTGCGCGAGCTGTCATCGCGACGCGCACGCGCCTTCCCTGGGAAGCGACTGCGCGCGCTGTCACAGCACGAGCTCGTGGACGCGCACCGCCGCTCTTCAGCGCGACCTGTCGTTTCACGATCGCACGAACTACCCACTGCGCGGCGCGCATCGTCAGGTGGACTGCAACTCCTGCCACGATCCACGCAAACCACTCAGGCTGCGCTACCGGCCCATCGCCCACGCCGTCTGCAGCGATTGCCACCAGGATCCGCATCGAGGCGAGCTCGCTCAAAGGCCCGATCACGGCGCCTGCGAGAGCTGCCACGACGTCGACGGCTTCACGCCGCCGCGCTTCGGTCTTCCGCAACACGCCCAGACTCGCTTCCCGCTCGACGGGTCACACGTGGCCGTGCCTTGCGCGGGCTGTCATCGGGCGCCGCCCGAGGAGCCAGGCTTCCGCGTCGAGGATCGCGCCTGCGCGACCTGTCACACCGATCCCCACGGCGGACAGTTCAGCGACGCCGCGGGCCCCATGGCCTGTGATGCCTGCCACACCACCGCGGCCTTTTCGCCCTCGACCTTCGACGCCGAGCGTCACGCGGGCACCGGCTTCGCCCTCGTGGGCGGACACCACAAGCCCTGCGCGCGCTGCCATGGCGCGCCGCCTGCCACGCCCGCCGCGCCCGAGCCCGTCGTCCAGTTCGCGCATCGGCCCTCCGACTGCGGCGACTGCCATCGCGACTGGCACCACGCGCAGTTCCGCAGGCGAGCCTGTCGAGACTGCCACCAGGGCCAGAGCTTCAGCACCGCGCCGGGCTTCCACCACGAAGCCACGGCGTTCCCCCTCGAGGGCGCCCACGCACGCGTCGACTGCAGCGCCTGCCACCACACGGCGCGCTTCAGCGACGGACGCAGCGGGCAAATCTTCGCGTTGGGCCCGCGCCTGTGCGGGGAGTGTCACGAGAGCCCGCACGGGGACGCGGACGCTCGCGCCGGCTCGCGCGAAGAGCGCCTGGCGTCGGCCACCTCACGCTGCGTTCGTTGCCACACACAGGACAGCTTCGACGCCGTGGTGGCGCTGCCGGGCGGCTTCGATCATCGCCTCACGCGCGCACCCCTCGAGGGCGGACACGCCCAGGTCGCCTGCGCCCGCTGTCACGACGGCGGGGATCGCGATCACGACATGAGCGCCTGCGGCTCGTGCCACGAGGATCGACACATGGGCCGCATGACCAGGCCCTGCGCCGAATGCCACACGCCACGCAGCTGGCGTCCCGACGGTCGCCTCGAAGCGCACGCGGCCACGCGCTTCCCCCTGCTCGGCAACCACGCAGTGCTCGGCTGTCGCAGCTGTCATCGACGCGCGGCCGAGGGCGACTTCCGAGGCGCGCGACCAGAGTGTGAGAGCTGCCACCTCGAGACGCTGCGACAGCGTCGGCCGCATCCGCCGCATCTGGGCGCGGTCTTCCTGCGCGGCTGCGATCGCTGTCATGGCCAGACGGGTTGGCGCCCCGCGCGCTTCGCCCACGACACCTGGCCGCTGACCGGCGCGCACCACTCGACTCCCTGCACCTCGTGTCACGTGGGCGGCGTCTATCGCGGCGTGTCGCGCGACTGCGTCGGCTGCCATGACGGCCAGCAGACGCGGTCGAGCGTCGATCACGGGAGCTTCCCCAACCGACGCTCGTGCGACAGCTGCCACAGCACACGCGCCTGGACGCCCGCGCACTTCGACGAGCACACGACCTACTTCCCGTTGAGCGGGCCCCACGGCGGACAACCCTGCGCGCGCTGCCACATGGACTCGAGCAACATCCGCTCCTTCACTTGCTTCGACTGCCACAGGCACAGCCAGTCACGTGCGGACTCGGAGCATCGAGGCATCGCGGGCTACAGCTACGACTCGAACGCTTGTTATCGCTGCCACTCCCGCGGCAGGGCGGAAGAATGATGATCTCGCATCGCACTCGAGTTGCCCTGCGCCGTGCCTGGAAGCACGCCAGCCTGGTTGCCCTGCTCGTCGGGGCGCTGCTGCCGGCCTGCGCGAGCCCGCACGATCCCGCGGTCCTCGACCGGCTCGACTGCAACACCTGCCACCCCGATCTCTACGACTCGACGCCCATCCACGCCGAGCGCGGCTACTCGCGCGAGTGCTACGCCTGTCACGGCACGCTCGAGTGGACGCGGGTGGACGCCAGCCATGACCGCTTCCCCATCGGACGCGGATCCCATCGCGGCTACGACTGCTCCGAGTGTCATCTCTCTCGCGAGCGTCCCAGCGAGATCACCTGCATCGACTGCCACGAACACCGCGAGGGGCGAGTGCGGCCCTTCCACCTGGGCAACTCGGAGTTCCAGTACACGCCGAGCTCCTGCTTCTCATGTCATCGGGGCGAATAGTGAGATGAGGATCTCCGCGCACAGCCTCCTGCTCCGTTGCACAGTCCGCTTGGCCCTCTGCCTCGCCCTTGCGTCGCCGTCCGCGGTCGCCGCGCAAGCCGTCGCGCACGTCGTCGGTCGCGCGTCGGGTGTGGTGTACGTGGACGCAGGTCGCGCCGAGGGCGTGGTCGCGGGCACGAGCGTCTCCTTCACGCATGGCTCGACTGAGGTGAGCGCGCGCGTGTTGGCGGTCGCGGCTCACACCGCGGCGGTGGCCCTCGAGCCGGCGATGCCCGAGCTGACGGAGGTTCCGCTTCCACGTCAGACCGCGGCCGAGGCGCCCCAGGTGCGCACCGTCCATCGTCCGCCTCCCTCGCCGCCCTTCGATTCGGCCTGGGCCGGTAGCTTCTTGCCCCAGGTCGGCGAGACTCGTGACGACGACGAAGGAGGCGAGGAGGGATCGGCGCCGCACCACACCCTCGTCCACGGCGAGCTGGCGACGCGCCTCTTCGCCTCGGCCGATGTCTCCGATCTGGCCGTCGCCTGGGACGAAGTCGGCGTGGACTCGCAGCTGGACGTGAGCACGCCGAGCGGGCTGACCTGGGATCACCTGGTCGGGGTCGGCCTCGACGCGGCCCCCGATGTCTCCTTCGCGCTCTTTCAGCACGCCAATGCGCGCCTCGACGCCTACCTCCTGCGCCTGGGCTACACGCCGCCGGGCTCGCGCTTCGGCGTCGGCGTCGGTCGGCTGATGCCGCTCTCGGGTGCGGGCATCGTCGACGGCGCCGAGCTGAACGTACGGGCCGCCGAGGGTGTGCGCTTCAGCGCCTTCGCCGGATTGGCGCCGGACGCGGGCGACTTGCTGCCGGTGTTGCGCGCGCCCCGTGCCGGCGTCGCGCTCTCACTCGCGGGCGGAGAGGCCGTGCACGGACACCTCGGCCTGGGCTTTTCCATCGATGGCTTTCGCGGCGCGCTCGATCGCGCACGCGCCAACGTGGACGCCGACGTGGATCTCGGATCCCAGCTCGCCGCCAGCGGGCGACTCGTCGTGGACTTCGCGGACGACGCTCTGGGTCGGGGCGGCCCACGACCGACGCGCGGTTCCGTGGAGCTGAGCGGCGAACATCTGCGCCGTCGCCTGCGCTGGCATGTCGGGGCCGGCTTCGACGACCCGGTCTATACCCACGCCATCGCCGACCAGCTGCCACAGGAGGATCTGATCTTCCTGCCCAACGCCTTCGCCGACGGCGGCGTGAAGGCTCGCCTCGGCGACGGACTGAGCGCACGCGTGAGCGCGCGTGGTTACCTCGGCGCCGACGGCTTCTCGTCGCTGGTGGTCAGCGCCGGCGGCTCGCTGCGGGCGCGGCTGCTGGAGGCGGATCTGCTCGACTTCGATCTGCGCATGATCCGCGGCTCCCTCGCGCAGGGCTACGGCGGCGGCGTGCGCTGGGACTTGCCCGTCAGCGACCGCGTGCACTTCGACCTCGGCTACTCCCTCGACCGACTCGAGGTCGGTCCGGCCAAGATCGTCGGTTACGCCCAGACCTTGCACCTGGCCTGGGACCGTTATTTCGGTCCGCGCACACGCACCAGCTTGGCCTTCGAGCTCGGCGGAGGCGCCGGTCCCACGCGCGTGCTGCTCTTCGCCCAGGTCGCCGTGCGCCTGGGCGCGCTGTCGCGAGACTAGCTCAGCGGTAGGAGTCGATCAGGTTCAGCACGACGGGCTGCGACCAGTCGAAGCCGCCGTCGTAGCGGAAGCGGATCACGCCGTCCTTGTCGATGATCCACGTCTCCGGGAAGAGGTTGGACCCGTACTCGGGCCCGACGACGCTGTTGGTGGGATCGAAGAGGTAGTTGATGTGCGGGTTGGGCGGCATGATGCGCGCGACCTCGTCCCAGCCGCTGTCGATCGAGACGCCCACGACCTCGACGTCTTCCCAGGGGCCGACGAGCTGCGCGAGCTGGTCCAGCTTGGGCATCTCCTCCACACAGGGGCCGCAGTTGATCGTCCAGAAGTTCAGCACGACAACGTGGCCGCGATGCTCGCTCAGCGTGTAGGGACGGCCCTGACGGTCATTGAGCGTGAAGTCCGGAGCCGTGCGGTCGGAGCCGATGTAGTGCAGCGGCTGCTGCCGTCCCGACTCGAGCTGCTCGAAGGTGCCATCTCCGAAGACGGCCCGCAGCGGTCCTTCGTGGAATCGGCGGGCAGCATCGCCCATGCTCGCCACGAGCCCGTAGACGATCATCGTGCCGATCAGCGCCGCGCCAGCGAGGGCGGTCCATTCGTTTCGTGATACGCGGGGCATTCGTCGTCTCCAGGGGCCGGACTCTCGGCGTTCAGCGGGCGGTCTCGGTGTACAAGGGTGGCCTCACACGGCGCCCTTCCAGCCTCACGTACACACCCAAGTCGTCTTCGTCGAGTAGCGGCGCGAGGCTGGCGGCCGCGTGGTTGTCGAATCGAGCCTGAAGTGAGGCTTTCGGCGCGTCTTCGCCGCCCGCTCGCACCAGGCAGTAGAGCGCGCCCGACTCATCCTGGCTGAGCGTGTCGGGATCCAGGCGTTCCACGTAGCCACCGGAGAGATGCAGCGCCACGCCCTCGTCGTCGAGGGCCACGGAGCGCACGAAATAGGGCGGGCCCTCGATGGTCGCGTAGGCCCAGTTGATGCCGTTCCGCAGGCAGAGGCGCCCGTCCTCGGCCCGTTCGATGTAGCTGTCGAGGGCCCGCACCAGGCCCGCGTGGGTGATGGCATCGTCGCCGTCGAACCAACGCCCGCCCGCGTCGCGACGGATGCGCGTCTCGCGGCTGCGCCCGTCGGTCAGGGAGGCGAGGTCCATGCGCCACCTCTAGGATTCCCGTGCCCAGGGCGCAAGAGCTGGGCCCCTCGAAGTCGGCCCGGGCTGTGAGCTTCCATCGAGCGGGAATGCCCCCCGATGGTGCGGCGTACCATGGACTGATGGACGAACGCGGCGACGGGACGTCTCGCAGACCCTCGTGGAATGGGCTATGGCTTCTGCTCGCGTTGATGCTGCCCTGCACGCTCTATGGCTCGACCTACGTCTTCGCCCGGGCCACCCACAGGCTGGTGAACTACGGCGGCGGCCACATCATGCGCGCCAACGCCATGAGCGGTTGGGGCTTCGGCTTCTCCTGGTGGGAAGTGGCGTTCCTGCCCGCGACCTTCGCTGAAGAGATCGTGCGTTCGAATCTCGGACCCTACTGAGGGCAGTGGAGCGCGCCGGCGTAGCTACAGCCCGGTTACCCGCGCCATCATCGGGACCCGCGTCATCCATCGCCTCGCTCAATCCTGACAGTCGCACCTGTACGAGCCGTCCGTGTGCGTGCAGTTCGCGCGCCCGCCTCCGCAGGTTGCCGCAATCGCACTCGTCGATGTCCGTGCAGCTTCCGCCAACCTCGCTGTAGCCGGCGGGACACATGGCTGCGTCGACATCGCTGGCGTCTCGGGAGTCGGCATCGCCAGCGTCCACGTCGCTGGCGTCGGCATCGCCAGCGTCCACGTCGCTGGCGTCGGACAGGCCGCCGTCTTGTCGCGAGCCGTCGGGTATGCCCGAATCGAGGTCAGTCGGCGGAGCGCTACCCCCGCCGCACGCAGCGGCGACAGCCATCCATACGAGCGCGGCAAGACGCCGCGAGAACGAAGCGACGCGTGACGACATCGGCTCCCCGGGCTCCGCACAGGAGCGGAGACGCTCAGAAGCTTCGTGAGCAGTCGCGAATACAGTCAAGGACAGCAGACACGGCATTCGGCTGCACGCAGCCCTCCTCCAATCAGACCCGCATCTAACGGGTCACGTTGGAAGGCAGGGCCCAAGCTGCGGCCAATTGGGCGGGCGGCGGTAGCGCCATGCCGTACCGTCCCCTCCGCGCAGCCACGCCGCTTCGTGCTTGTCGCTGCGGATGTTATCGACGCCGGCGCAGCCAGACGCCGAGGCCGAGCAGGCCGAAGAGCAGCACGCCTCCGTTCGTCGCGCCCTTCGATCCGCCTGCGGTGACACAGCCACAGCCGCCGGACGAGCTCGGCGTCGTGCCTCCGTCCGCCGGCACCGCGCTGTCCGCGCCGCCCCCGTCGAGATCGACGCCAGCGTCCGTGCCCGCGTCGGGCACGCCGCCGTCCGTGACGGGCGCCTCGTCCGTGCAGCCGGGCGCGCATCCGTCGCCGGCCTCGGTGTTGCTGTCGTCGCATTGCTCGACGCCGTCCTCCACGAAGCCGTCGCCGCAGGTCGCCTCAACGCAGGTCGCGAGGCAGGCGTCGCTCTGATCGCCGTTGGCGTCGTCGCACTCCTCGACTCCCGCGTGCACGAATCCGTCCCCGCAGCTCGCCGTGTGGCAGCTCGCCAGGCAGTCGTCGCTGTCGAGGTCGTTGCCGTCGTCGCAGGCCTCGGCGCCGACGCGCACGAATCCGTCGCCGCAGCGCGCGCTCAGGCAGGTGTTCAGACAACCGTCGAGGTTCGAGACGTTGGCGTCGTCGCACTCCTCGCCCGACTGCACCGTGCCGTCGCCACAGGAGGCGAGGGCGCAGATGGACGAGCAGCCGTCGCCGTCCATGGTGTTGCCGTCGTCGCACGCTTCGACGCCCGTGTGCAGGTAGCTGTCGCCGCAGGTCGCGACGACGCAGCTCTCGACGCAGCCGTCGTCGTTCAAGGTATTGCCGTCGTCGCAGGCTTCGACACCCGTCTCGAGGAAGCCATCGCCGCAGCGCGCGTCCTGACAGCTGCTGGTGCAGGCATCCGACGGATCCGTGTTGCCGTCGTCGCACTCCTCGCCCGCCTGCAGGATGCCGTCGCCGCAGCGCGCGTTCTGACAGGTGTTGGAGCAGGTGTCGTCGTCGACCCTGTTGCCGTCGTCGCAGGCCTCGCCAGCCTGCACGATGCCGTCGCCGCAAGCCGGGAGTAGGCAGGCGTTGGTGCAGCCATCGTCGTTGATGGCGTTGCCGTCGTCGCAGGTCTCACCCATCTGCACGATGCCGTCGCCGCAGGAGGGCGCGCGGCAGCTGTTGGAGCAGGCGTCGTCGTCGACCGTGTTGCCGTCGTCACAGGCTTCGCCGGGGCCGACGATGCCGTCCCCGCAGCGCGCGTTCTCGCAGGCGTTGGTGCAGCCGTCCGTGTTGCTGGCGTTGCCGTCGTCGCATTGTTCGACGCCGGCCCGCACGTAGCCATCGCCGCAGGTGGCCGCGGCGCAGCCGACGCAGACGTCGGTGTTGTTGGCGTTGCCGTCGTCGCAGTCTTCCACGCCGGCTTGCACGTAGCCGTCCCCGCAGGTCGCGGGCGCGCAGTTCACGCAGGCATCGCTGTTGCTGGTGTTGGCGTCGTCGCAGGTCTCGATGCCCGTGTGGATGAAGCCGTCACCGCAGGTCGCCGTAAGGCAGGTCGAGAGGCATGCGTCCGTGTTGTCGCCGTTGCCGTCGTCGCATTGCTCGGGCGGGTTGGTGGTCGTCGAGTCGCCACAACGCGGACCGAAGCCGGTGCACGTGCCGTTGCAGTGGCCGTAGCTGCCGTTGAGTGCGCCGTCGTCGCAGATCTCGCCCACGCCGAACACGCCGTCTCCGCACGCCGTCACGCGCGCGTACTCGTAGGCGCCCATGTCTTGCTCGGCGCCGCCGATGCCGTTGCCATCGAGGGGTCGCGTGGCCTGATCGAGATCCTCCGTGGGTGCGCCCGACGCGCGGCCTGAGTCGACGCACGGGGAGGTGGAGGTGAGGTGCAGATCCGTTGGCGCGACCGCGTAGAACGGGTTGATGGCGAGCATGCCCGCGCCGGCCGAAACCGTGCCCTCGTACATCGTGGTGTTTCCCCACACGTCCGAGTAGGAGATGGACGCGGTGCCGCCGTTTTGGTCGATGCCGTCGTCCGTGTTGTGGCTGACGATGCAGTTCAGCAGCGTGACGCTGCCAGCCACCAGGTAGACGCCGTCGTAGTTGCCGTAGACCGTGCAGCCGACCAGCCCGATCCGGCCCGTGTCCGCGAGGTAGGCGCCGGCGCCGGTGTTGGATTGCAGGATGCAGTTGTCGACGTCGACCGCGCCGCTGCCCGCCGTGCGGATTCCGTAGATGTTCTCGCGGAGGATCACGCGGTTGACCACGCCGGGCGCCGCGGCCTCGACCAACATGCCGTCACGCGCGCGGGTGACGGTGAGGCCCTGGATCTGGTTACCGCTCGAACCCGCGTAGACGTGCAGCCCCTGCCACGAACCGATGGTCGTGGTCGCGGAGGTGAGGGTCACGGGTGCGACCGCCGTGCCCTGGGTGACCAGGCTGCCGAAGACGCGCAGCTCGCCGCGGCTCGTGTTGTCGTAGGCCTGCATGATGTCGCTCGTCAGGAAGCGCAGCGTGGCGCCGGCGTCGATCGTCAGCGTCACGCCTGGGGCGACCGTCAGGTCGCCAGCCACGGTCGTGCTGCCGGTGGCCACCGTGCGATCCGACCAGAGCGTGCCGTAGAGCCCGGGCGTCGGGTCGCTGACGTAGGGCAAGGAGCCCTGATCCGCCATGGCGTCGCTCGATCCGAAGCGCGAGGGCGAGTTCTCCGTCAAGCGCAGGTTCGACGCGCTGACGTAGAGCGGGTTCGCCACGATCATGCCCGCACCCTCGCTGACCG
>JAACVI010000037.1 GCA_009992505.1 Myxococcales bacterium | reverse complement strand
CCTCGACCTGCTCCTTCAGCAGCAGCGTCATCTCCTGGCTCGCGGCCATGGGCGAGGTGCTCTCCGTCTTCAAGCCGAAGAGCTGCTTGATGTTGGCGATGGAGAGCCCGGCTTCGCGTAGGTGCAGCGCCAGCTCGAGCTTGCGCAGCTCGCGCGGATGGAAGTGTCGATGCCCACCGTCCGCCCGCGCCACCGCCTCGATCAAGCCCTCCTCCTGATAGAAGCGCACCGTGCGCAGGGTGCTCTCGCTCAGGCGCGCCATGTCGCCGGTGGTCAGCAGCTCGCCCGTCTCCGGGACCTCTTCGTTGTGCTCTTCAGTTGGCATGGTGCGTGAAATTGCGATGAATTCCGTGTGGCACAGATATAGGGGTGCGCAATTGGGTGGTCAAGCCCGTGGAAGTGCCCATGCGCTTCGGTTTCTGCCCCGACCCGCGCAACTCCGAGGCCGGGTGGCCGACAAGGTCCTCGTGAAGGCCCCAAAGGTTGGGGTTCAGGAGGTTTCCCATGACGACAATCCATCCCCTGAGCGCGCCGCTGACCGGCGCCGAGGTCGAACTCGAGTCCAGTCGCCCACGGGTCACGCCCCGCCCGGCGTCCGTGCGATTCCGTGACACCCTCGAAGACGGCGCCGACGTGGTGCTGGCCGGCGTCGAGTCGGCCGCCGGCTTCGTGCCTGGTGGCAGCAGCGTCAGCGCGGCGATCCGAGGCGCCCTCGACACCGGCGGCACGGACGCCGCGGCGCCCTCGGCGGGCTCCTCCACGGGAGCGCTCGGCGAGTCGGGGCAGAGCCCCGACATGGTCAGCCAGGTCCACGACGACACCATGCAGCTGCTCGAGCTGCAGCAGCGCATCTCCCTCGAGCAGCGCCAGTACATGACGACGTCCAACGTGATGAAGGCCCGCCACGACACGGCGAAGCAGGTCATCAACAACGTGCGCTGACTTGCGGCGGCCCGTGGCTTTTGGATACCCTGCTCAAGGAGTTCGCGATGACGTTTCCGATCAAACCCCCCGGTGGCTCACCTCCCCCGATCGCGCCCGACGCCTCGGATGTCGACAAGGCTCCGAGCGGCCTGGGACAGGCGAAGGAGGCATTTCGCGAGGCGTTGGACGTGACGCCTGGCGCCTCCGTGCAGTCCACTCAGGGTTCGGCGGCGCTGCCTCCGACGGAGCAGGTTGGCGCGGATCTCGCGGCGGGTCGCACGGATCGGGCGGGCGCCATCGACGCGCTCGTGGCCCAGAGCCTCGCCACTTCGGAGGCGGCGCTGCTGACGCCCCAGGGGCGGGTGGAGCTCGAAGCGCATCTGCGTGCGGCCCTGGCCGATGATCCGGGGCTCTCGGGACTGCTGGACGATCTGGAGCGCAGTGCGTAGTCGTCGGCGAGTTCGTCGTGCCCAGGCCTGTTCGCGCCGCGCGAGGTGCCCCGAGATCCGCCGTGTTCGCTTGGAGGGCGGCCTGGTACACTGGCCCCCGCTCCGTTCGAACCTCTGTAGCTGACTGGACTCGCCGTGGCTGAAGCAACCCTGGCAAATTTCCTTCGCGCGCCTGCTGCGCGTGCGCTCGCGCCTCTCCTCGGCGGCGTGCTCTCCCTCGCGGCGTGCCTCTCCCTCGCGGCGCCCTCGGCCATGGCCCAGGACGCCGCCGACGACACCGCCACGGACGCGCCGACCGCCGCACCGGCTACGGACGACAACCCCGTTGCCCCTCAACACGTCTACATCCTCTCCACCACCACGGATCCCGCGCTGGAAGGCGTGACCGCCCGCGTCGGTGCCGCCGCGCGTGCGGCCCTCCGTGGTGTGCAGGGCGCTCTGTGGGAGGAGGCGGATCGTCGCTACCTCGGCTACGACGAGGCCACCTTGGCCAGCGCCAACGCCGCTCGCGCCCATCTGGCCGAAGGGCGTCAGGCCTACCTCAACCTCGAGTTCGAGTCGGCCATCGATCTGCTTGGGCAGTCCGTCTCGGAGTTCGACCGCGCCGCCGTCGCGCTCGAGGATCCGAGCGATCTCGGCTCCGCGCTGCTCTTCCTCGGCGCCGCCCAGACCTTCGCCGGCCAGGGGCGCGCCGCGCGGCACGTGTTCAACCGTGTCCATCGCCAGTTCCCCCACCTCTCACCCGATCCCAACACCTTTCCGCCCGATGTGGTGGAGCGTTTCGAAGCCTCCGGGCCGCGACGCTCCGAGACCGCGGACGGAACGGTCCACGTCGAGAGCGCGCCCTCTGGCGCCTTGATCTACATCGACTACGTGGCGCGCGGCTACGCGCCCATCGACGTCGGGGGCATGATCGACGGCGAACACGTCGTGCGCGTGCTGCGACCGGGCGCCACGCCCTTCGTGCAGACCATCGAGGTCAGTCATGGTCACGCCGACGACGTGAACGCCTTCCTGGATGACGATCCCGACCTCGCGGGCCTGGCCGACGGCGTCGCCGCCGTGCGTGACGCCTCGCTCGAGAGCATCGGGCCGGGCAGCGTGCTGGGCGAGCTCGCGACCTTGCTCCAACTCGACGAGCTCGGCGTGATCCGCGTGTCCGCGGGCCAGACGACCGACACGGTCGAATTCGAGTTCATGGTCTTCGACACCACGAGCGGGCAGCGCCTGCTTCGCGCGCACGGTCCCGCGCCCGTGGCCGTGGGCCAGCTCGAGTCGGCCGTGGGTCAGCTCGTCACCGCCGCCATGCAGGTCGCGCTGCGCCCGCGCCAGATCCAGGTCCATGACGCCGACAACGGCGACGTGATCCCGGTCGGGCCCGGCAACTCCGAGACCCATGCCGAACCCCTGACCCACAAGTGGTGGTTCTGGACGGCCATCGGCGGTGCCGTCGTCGTCGGCGTGATCGTCGGTGTCGCCGTCGCCTCGCGGGGTGGCGGATTGTCCAGCGATCCCCGTGGCCAGGTGGTCTTCGAGTTCTGATCGCCCCTATGGTCGCCCCTATCGAGCGCTCGCGCCTCCAAGGCACGCGGGCCCCGCAGTCGACCTCGTCGCGGCGGTCGACCTCGTCGCGGCGGTCGACCTCGTCGCGGCGGTCGACCTCGTCGCGGCGGTCGACCTCGTCGCGGTGGCTGTTGGCGCTCTGCCTCGTCGGCGCGTGCCACGGATGCGAGCCTCAACCTCCCCAGCGTGTGCGCCGTGAGCCCGCGCCCACCAGCCAGCGCCCGACCCGAGCGGAGGAGGTCTACGCGCCCGCCGGCGCCGCCGCCGGACGTCCCGTCTCCGCGCGCGTTCACGCGGCGTTCAGCCCAGACTCGACCTACGCCGGCACCGCCCCCGTGCCCGTCCACCGCCTCGTCTACCGCGTCAGACTCGCCGTCCCCCACAGCCTCGGCATCGCGCCCGGCACCTTCCCCCTGCCCGCCGCCGAGCTCTACGTGGACGTCGCCGACGAGCGCCTTCGCGCGCGCTTCGTGGGTGATGGCTGGCCCGTCCCCGCGGGCTCCGAGGTGCGGCTGCGTCGCGATCAGCCGGGCGCCTACGTCTTCGATGGCGAGGGAGGACGACCCCTCGGCCCCGGTCAGCTCGCGAGCTGGTTCGAGGGTGGACGTCTCCGCCGCGAACCGAGCTATCGCGTGCGCGCGCCCAGCGCCCGAGACCAGCCCTTCCGCAGCGATCTGCTGTGTCGGTTCATCGCCGAGTGGTCGCGCCAGCCGCCCGACGTGGTCATGCGTCGCTGTGGTGAAGACGGCGCTCCGCCCTTCTTCCGCGTGGGCTTGTGGCGCGCCGAGCGCACCGCCGACGTGAGCGTGGAGCTGCCGCGCAACGCGCTCCGGGCCGACGAGGTCGGTCCGCCGCCCCCCGCAGCGTCGGCCCACACCCGCGCCTACATCTCTCCGCAGCATCTCGCCGGCCTGGCCCCTTTGCCGCACGGCATCGTCCATCCGCCCGCGCATCCGCTGGAGCCTCCCGCGGAGGGCCTTGCCGTGGAGAACCGCGGCACCTCTCGCGCGATCATGACCGTGCAAGGCGTGCCCGTCGGTTGGGTCGACGCGGGCGAGACCGCGCTCTTCGTGGGCCTCGTGCCCGGCGTGTACGCGGTCGGCGCGATGCGCCCCTTGGGCCTTCAGACCGCGCAGCGGCGAAACGTGACGGTCCCCGGCACCATCTCCCTGCCGCGCTGACGACGCGGCCGAGCCGACGGCTACTTGGTCTCCCCGCTCGCGGCCACGGTGTCGTAGACATCCGGCCCGTAGTAGCTGTCCGCGATTCCATCGAGGCGCATGCCCAGCAAGGCCGCGTGGACCAACTCGAGTACCTCGTAGCGCAACGCGAGGCGGTGATAGTCCTCTGCGCGCACTGCGCCCGCGCGTTCCAGTAGCGCCGTCAGGCCCGCCTGATCCTCGGGCAAGGTGTGGATGTGGCCGTGCCAACCCGCAGCATCGTCGCGCGTGAAGGCCTCGAGCGCGGCGCCCGCAGGGTTGAAGTAGAGGAACCGCGGCGACAGCTCGAGGCGCCAGGCGTGCATGTCCGTGGGCGCGTGCCAGCGGAACCCGGACAGCTCGCGCCGGCAGACTTCACCGAAGTAGGCGCCCGCCATGGGCACGAGCAGGTCGAGCAGGGCGCCTCCCTTGACCTCGGACATCGTGATCCAGTGGTCGACCAAGGGCAGGGTGTCCTGCGTGAAATCGGGCGCGGCACCGACCGCATTTTCGACCGCCACGGCGCAGGCGTCGGCCAACTCGAGGATGTTTTCGGGGGGGACGATCACGGGCGCAGCATACTCCGGGCCGCCCAATCGCGCCGCGATGATTCGTCGAGTTCCGAAAGCACGGGCACTCGTGGTAATCAACTGCAGTCGACGCGCCGTCGACCGACGGGATCGGAGCGAGATGGCCCAGGACAAGCGACAGGCTCGAGAGGGAAACGTCGAGAGACCGTACGCCGGCGCTCCCGGCCGCACGCGGGTCGAGCAGCAACACGTGCTGCTCTCTGCCGGCCCGGCGCGCGTCGTCTCCGTCCATCGCGCGGTCGACGTCAGCGCGAACCCCGAGCTGCGCGAGCCCGCTCTGGCTGGCGCGCTGCATCGCTTCGAGACGGGCGAGGTGCTGGCCGTGCCCTTCGTCTTCCACGATCCCGAGGCCAGGGAGCTCGTGCTCGTCGTGCCCGAGGAGCTTCGCCATCGAGCGCTCTTCGAGCTGGCCGAGCTGCACGCCGCCATCGCCGAGGATCGCGCCCATCCCGTGCCGCCCTACGCCCAGCGTCCCCATCTCGTCATCGGCGTGGAGGCCTTGCGCGCCCACCTCGCGCGTCCGGAATCGGCCGTGGGTCTCGACGCGCGCGGCAGCGAGCTCGACCGTCGCGAGGAGCACCAGGCCAACGCGCAGGCGGAGCTGAAGGCACGCGTCGAAGCTCTCGAGGAGCGCGACCGCACGCTCGCGTCGCGCGAAGGGCGCCTGCACGAACGCGGTGAGCATCTGACCTCGCGCGAGGACGATCTCCGGGTCATGCTCGAGCGCATCGAGGAGAATCAGCGCGCGCTGGACCAGCGTGAGCAGGAGCTGCAGGAGCGCGTCGACTCCTTCTTGGAGCGCGAGGCGCGCGCGGCTCGAGAGCACGCCGCGGAGGGCACGCGCGACGATGTGAAGCTGCTCGCCGAGGAGGACGCCGTGATGGAGCCCGACACGGGCGAGCTCATGAACCCGGAGCCGCTGCCCGAGCCCTACGCCGCGTCGCCCCTCGCGGACGACACGCGCATCGCCTCCGTCGACGACGCCGAGCTTCGGCCCGTCGCGGGCTTCGACAGCCCTGGTGCCGAGGCGGTCGTGGACGACGACGACGATCTCGAAGAGCTCGAGGATCTCGGAGCGCTCTCCGAGGGTGAGCTCTCCGAGATGGACGATCTGGAGGAGTTGCCGGCGCCGCAGGGGCTGGAGGAGCTCGAACCTCTGGAGGAGCTCGAACCTCTGGAGGAGCTCGAGCCCCTGGAGGAGCTCGAACCCTTGGACGATCTCGAAGCCATCGAGGACGTCGAGGAGATGGTCGACGCCGGCGAGATCGAGGACGTGCGCACCTCCGTCGGCGAGATCGCCGGGGAGCAACCGGGGCGCGTGCAGAGCGTGATCCCCGCGCCCGTGACCCCGCCGCCCGAGTTCTTGCAGCGGCCGGAACAGCAGATGGCCGCGTCCCTCGTCGCGAACGAGACCTGGGTCTTCGTGCGCCTCACGGAGGGACACGAGGACGCCTATCGCGACCACGCCGACCTGCTCGCGCAGTACGTCGTGGTCGACGGCTATCCCGTGGTGCTGCTGGCGCTGACGGACGCGCCCGAGGATCGCGGTCGACCCTACGTGCGTCGCTGCGCGATCGACCCCGCGTCCGAGCCCGGGCACGGGATCCTGGCGGCGTTGTCCGAGGAGTTCGCGGTGCACGTCGCGGTCTTCGGCCCCGCGGATCACTTCGAGCGCGTGGTCGAGGTCGCGGCCCCTCGTCACCACAACCTGCGTCACATCCTCGAGCGCGCCCGCCTCGATCGCGCGCCTCAGGTCGATGCGCCGACCGCGATGGAGCGCGCTCTGGCGGCGCCTCCCCCGGTGCGCCTGGGCGGACACCCCTTCGTCGAAGGCGCAGCCGCCGACAGCGCCAAGCAGGCCCTCGACGCTGTGGCCAAGCTGAGCAAGTGGAGCGCGCCGGCCAAGCTCGACATGGCGCTGCTCGCGCTGTCGATCCCGCGCGATGTCGTCGACGCGGCCTTCGAGCGCGTGCTGGGTGACGCGCTCCGCTATGGCATCGCCTTGCCCGCCAACCTGGCCTCCCGCGCGCTCAGCTTCGGGCTCGCCGCGGACATGGAGGAGCTGGTCTCTCGCCAGATCGCCGCCTTCCGTGAGCTGACCGAGCAGGGCGAGGAGTCCATGACGCCCGCGATGCTGGCCCAGAACTGGGAGGCCTTGCTCGAGTCCGCCTCCGAGAACGAGGTCGCCATCGACTCGGACACGCACGCCGTGGCCCATCGGGTCCTGCGCGCCATCGCGAGCGACGTCCCCGAGACCCCCGACGAGGCGGACGCTTCCGAGCTGCCCGGGCTGTCCGAGGAGCGCCTGCTGCGCCTCTTCACCCACCCGACCCTGAGGTTGGCGGCCGCCCTCGAGCTGCTCTCGCGGGACGACGCGAACATCAAGGCGGTCAGCCACGAGGCGCGCAAGATGCCCCGCGAGGAGGTGCTCGAGCTGCTGCCACGCATGGTGGGCCTGGGCGAATCGGCGGGCGACGCCCTGATCGACGGGCTATCCGCCCGCAAGACCTTCTTCCGCCAGGCCGCGGCCCTGGGGCTAGGTCAGATCCATCTGCGCCGCGCCGTCGTGCCCCTGGTCCACCTGCTCGCCGAAGAGCCCAGCGAGGTCTGGCGCGAGGTGGCGCGCGTGCTCGCCTTCTTCGGTACCGGGGCCGTGCGCGCCGTGGCGCGGGCCGCCAAGGACCCGAAGCTGCCCTCGGAGCGCGCGGCGCTGGCCTTCGCCCACCTCTCCCTCGTCGGCTGTGCGGAGCAGGTCGAGAAGCTCGAATCCGACAAATCGACGACCGTGGCCGAGGCCGCCCTCGCGGCTCGGGGCTGCAAACTCGACGCCGAGCGGCAAGTGAGCATCGTCGAAGGGGCCGAAGAACCCCTTGGAACCGACGACACCCTGATCTTTTCCCGACGTTTCTACGCGGTCCTGAAGTCCTCGACCGAAGGTTGACGTCAGACTTCGTGAATTCCTCGTATCTGTGGGATGGACACTCGCCTGACGTGGCCGTAAAAGAGGACTTCGAGTCTGCCTGCGATGCGTCTAGGAATTTTTAGCGACGTTCATGCCAACATCGAGGCGCTCAGCGCTGTGATGGAGGCGTTCGAGAGAGAGGCGATCGACGAGTTCTATTGCCTCGGGGATGTCGTCGGCTACGGCGCGAGTCCCAACGAGTGCGCGGACATCGTTCGCCAGGTCGCCCGCACCACGATCGTCGGCAACCACGACGCGGCCGTCGCCGGGCGCATGGACTACTCGTACTATTACGAGGCCGCCCGCCACGCCCTCGACTATCACGCCTCGCTCCTGAGCGAGCAGAACATGGGCTGGCTGCGCTCCTTGCCCTACCAGCACGTGGTGGAGGGCGCCGGGCTTCAGCTCAGCCACGGCTCCCCGCTGCGGCTCGAGGAGTTCGAGTACATCTTCGCGCCCGACCAGGCGCGCGAATGTCTGCCCATCTGGGAGGACCTCGAGCAGCTCACGCTGATCGGTCACTCCCACCTGTGCAAGGTCTTCGCCCTGCGTCCGGGTGAGGTCGAAGAGCTCCCGGCCGGCCTGCTCCAGATGGAGAAGGGCCGCAAATACATCGCCTCCGTCGGCAGCGTCGGGCAGCCCCGCGACTACGACAACCGCTCCAGCTACGTCATCTTCGACACCGAAGCGCGCAGGCTCGAGTTCAAGCGCGTCGAGTACGACATCGAGTCCGCCGCCACGAAGATCTTCGACAGCGACCTCGAGCGGAACTTCGGCCACCGACTCTTCATCGGCGTCTGACCTCTTCCGCTCCTCGGACTGCGCGCGGCCCGCGATGATCCCATCACGCCGTAAGGCCCCGCGCTCGTCGGGGGCCGCGTACGGCGCGACGCGTGGACGTCCACGCCACGGTCACCCCATGACCCGGTGCAGCCCCACGCTCGTTGGAGTCAGCGATCGCTGCGCCAGATGAGCCCCTCGTGGGCCTTTCTTCCGTCGGCCAGCGCGTCGAAGGCAGGTCGCTGCATCTGGCCCAGCGCGCACACACGCGGCGCCGTCCCGCGCGTTCGTGGAAAATCCCCTCGCACCAAGCAGGCCTGGCTGACGCCCAGAGTCTTCAGCGCCGCGCCCAGAGCGCGCCATCGTGTCTCCGCGCTCTCATGTCCCAGGGCGGCCGAGACGAGCACGTTTCGCGCGCCGGGTCCGCGCGGCAATGTCTTGGCCTGCTCGAGGCCCACCGCGTGCCCCGCGCCCTCGAAGAGTGCGCCCGCGGCCATCACCACGCCTCGCCACTGCGCCTGAGCCGTCGCCACAGCCGGGGAGAGCGCGCCTCGCGGCC
>JAACVI010000559.1 GCA_009992505.1 Myxococcales bacterium | reverse complement strand
GATAGGTGCATTTCACGTCGGGGTCGGTATCCGAGCCCCAGCCGTAGAGCGCGTCGAAGGTGTAGCCCTCGAACATCGTGCCGTAGGTGGCGGTCAGCAGCCCAGGACCCAGATCGGTCGAGTTGAAGGGGTTGGGGCCGCCCGGGAAGTCTTCGAGCGAGGTCAGGGTGAGCGGCGGATCGCTGGCGCTGCAGCCCGATCCACCCGGCCGGTCGCAGATGCGGGAGTTGTCGTCGGTCACTACGACGATGGTCTTGGTGGCGTCGGTTCGAAGCAGCGGCAACCAGGGCACGGAGCCGCGGGCGTCGCCCGGCCGATAGCCGCTGGTCTGGCCCAGAGTGCCCAGGAGCTGCTCGACCTGCTGTGTGCTGTGGACGTCCGTCTCGACCTGGAAGAAGCGTGCGCCGTCGCCGCAGCTGGCGTCGCCCGCGAGGGGAGGGGGGATGCACACGCCGAAGCGCGCGCTCCCGCTCACCGTGAGTCGGCCCGGACCACGCAGCGACAGCATGATCACGCGGTAGTCGATGCCGCTCATGCCGATCACGTCGGCGAAGTGGTTCAGCCCTGCGTTTACCTCGGTGATCGCCGGCTCCATGCTGACGGAGTTGTCGACCATCCAGATGATGTCGACGGGCAGGCGCTCGACCGTGGCTGCCACGACCGTCGAGGCGCAGGCCGCGTCGGGATCGAGGCGCGCGTCGTGTGGAGCCGCGTCACGGGGTGGAGGCGTCGCGTCCATGGCGACGGCCGAGTCCATCAGGCCCCCGTCCGCCGTGCCCGTGTCGCTGGGGCCGGTGTCGCCGGGGCCGCCGTCACGCATGGGCTGGCGGTTGCCCGCGGGGCAGCCGAGCGCGAGGCAGGTGGCAGCGATCAGCGACGCGGTGCGGACAGTGGGGCGCATCGAGGAAGCATAGTGCAGAATCCGTCCGATCGGGTGTTCGTTGCTCAGTTGGCACGCACGAGGCGGGTTGCGCCGCGCGCTTCGAGCCAGTCGGCCGCGCGATCGACCAAGGAGCCGAGCAGGACGA
>JAACVI010000036.1 GCA_009992505.1 Myxococcales bacterium | reverse complement strand
ATCACGCATGAATATGCACTGAATGCACATCACGTACACACAGCGTGTACACGAACATGGAATCTCTCCGAAAAGTGCCTGGAAGCTTGCGGCTGAAGCTCTCGGCCCGAAATGTGCTTGGGAGTCTTCGGTGCACGCTGGCGGCAGGAAGACATCGAGCATCGCCCACGTAGTACGGGTAGGCTGCGCGGGTCGGGGGCCATCAGGGATTCCGAGTCCAGGTCAGGGGTACACGGATGAGCGACGACTTCGCAGTGTTCTTGGGCCTCTTGGCCTGCATCGTTCCTTTGGGGTTACTGGTCGCGGTGGTGGTCTATGTGGTCCGCAGCTCGGGGCTCAGGCGCCGGATCGAGGCGCTCGAGAACGACGTCGCGCAGATCACGGGGGAACAGAAGGAGACGACGCGCTACCTGCAGGGCCTGCACGCGCAGCTTCAGGCGGGCGAGCTTCGAGTGGCGTCGCCGCGGCCCGCGACCGCGACGGCGACGACGCCTGAGACCCAGCCGGAAGAGCCACCGTTGGCGCGAACGATCGACGCGGCACCCGCCAGCACGACCGACGCGATGCGGGCGAGGCTCTCCGCAGAGAGCTCCGAGCTCACCGCAACGCAGAGCGAAGAGGCCGTCGACGAAGGCGCGCCCGAGGCCGGGGCAACCATCGAGCCCGGACCGAGCGCCCCGCCGACGACAGACGCGAGCGCCCCGCCGACGACAGACGCGAGCGCCCCGCCGCCAACCACCAGCGGCGACGAGGTGCCCGTCGCCCGACCCGCGACGCCGACCGGCACGACGCAGCCCGCGGCGTCTGCGGACGTCTTCGGACCCGCGCCGACCGGCACGGCGCCGCCCGCGGCGTCTGCGGACGTCTTCGGACCCGCGCCGACCGCTGCTGCGGCGGGAGCGCAACCGCCCGTGCGGCCAGCCAAGCCGAGCATGGGCCTCGAGCAGTGGATCGGTGTGCGCGGCGCCGCCGCCTTGGGCGCCTTCCTGCTGGTTCTCTCCGCGTTCTACTTCTTCGCCTACTCGATCGAACACGGCTTCATCGGACCGGCCATGCGCGTCGTCATTGGCGCTGGCCTCGGCGTCAGCTGCCTGCTCGCCGGCGAGCTGAGGCTGCGCAAGACGCACGTCGTGCTCGCGAACTTCCTCGACGGAGCGGGCATCGCGATCCTCTACGTCACCATCTGGGCCGGTCGCAGCCTGTACGAGCTCTATCCAAACTGGGCGGCCACCGTCGGCATGATCGCGATCACCGCGACCTGCGTCACTCTGGCGTCTGCCCGGCGCTCATCGGTCATCGCCTCGCTCGGTCTCTTCGGTGGTTTCGTCACGCCGCTCGCGCTCTCCACGGGCGTCGATCGCCCGATCCCGCTCTTCGGCTATCTGCTCTTGCTGGACATCGCCATGCTCGCTCTAGCGCGCGCTCGGCGCTGGCCCTGGCTCGCCTTCCTCAGCCTCGGCGGCACCTTCCTCTACCAGATAGGCTGGCTCTCCTTCCGCCTGGACGAGGAGCGCCTCGTGCTGGGCGTCGCCATCTCCTTGGTCTTCGCCGTCGTCTTCGTCGCCTGGCCGCGCTCGAGCAGCGACAAACAAGCGCAGGAGCAGGAGGGCCTGAGCTGGCGACTGTTGCGCGCGGCGAGCGTGGTCCTGCCCATGCTCTTCGCCTTCGTGCTGGCAGTGCGCTCGGATCTGGGCGCGCACTTCTGGCCCACGGCGGTCCAGCTCGGCGTGCTGGCGCTGGCGGGCTCCGTGCTCTCCGCGCGACAGCAGAGCCCGATCACGGGCATCACCGTGGCCATGTCCGCGGCGGGCGTGATGCTCGGTTGGGCCATCGCGCACCCGTTGAGCGACCCCACGCTGATGACGCGCTGGCTCGGACTCGTGGCTGCCCTCGGTCTGCTCCTGCACGTCGTGGCCGAATTCGACCGCGGCGAGCCCGGCGCGGCGCGCATGGTCGCGTCCGTCGCCCACGTGCTCTTCGCGTCGCTGGTCGCGCTGATGACTATCGCCTACGCCGGCGGTTCGCCCTGGCCACAGCTCGCCTACTTCGCGCTCGCCACCTTGCTCGCCGCGCGCGCCGCGGGCTTCCCCAACAGCCGCCTCGTGCCCATCGCCGTGGGCGCACTGCTCGCCTTCTCCCTGGGCGCGGCCTTCGTCATGCACGTGGGGGACGCCTGGAGCACCTCGCCGACACTGCTCGCCGCGCTCTGGGTGACGCTGGCGGCGTTGACGCAGATCGGGGGCGTCTGGCCTCGACCGGCCACGCTCCGGCACGCTTCGGATCAAGCCGCGATCCTCGTGGCCTGTTGCTTCCTGGTCGCGCTCCCCGCCGCGCGCGGGGTGCTCGGCGTGGTACCCATTTACGCCTCGACGCTGACGCTCGTCGTCCTCGGCCTGTTGGCGGCGACTCGCCTGCGCGACGGCGCTTGGATCGCGCCCATCCTGGGCGCCGCCCTGATCGGCCACGGCATCGATCTGAACACGCACACGGCCAACGGCACGGCGACGCTTCAGCTCGGCGCGATGGCAGCCACCGTCCTGCTCTTCAGCGCCTGGCCGCTCTGCCTCGGTCGTCGCCGGGACGCCAATCACTTCCGCGTCGCCGTGTTGGCGGCGCCGCTCTACTTCCTGCCCATGCGCACCCTGTGGCTGCGCGCCTTCGGCGACTCGGCGCAGGGCCTTCTGCCCGTCGCGCTCGCGCTGCTCTCGCTCGGACTCGCCGTGGCAGCGCGGCGCTCGACCCGTGGAGACTCCACCCCTGAGGGTGAAGCGAAGGGTCGGAGCGGGCTCATCTGGTCCCTGGTCGCGGCGACCTCCTTCATCACCGTGGCCATCCCCCTTCAGCTCGACAACGAGTGGGTCACCATCGGCTGGTCGCTCGAGGCCGTGGTGCTGCTCGTGCTCTTCCGGCGCTTCGAGCACGCGGGCCTGAAGTACTTCGCCATCGCGCTGGCGTCGGCGGTCTTCATCCGCCTGGTCTTCAACCCCTACCTGCTCGACTACCACCTGCGCGGCAGTTACCGCGTCGTGAACTGGCTCTCCTACACTTACCTGGTGCCGGCCTTCTGCATGCTCGGCATGTGGCGTCTCTTGTCCCAGAGCGAGATCGCGCTGCGACGCCCGTGGGAGCGCGCGATCTTCTCCGAGCGCCGCGCCGAGCTCGCGCTGCTCTCGGCCTCGGCCTTCATCGTCGTGCTCTTCGCCTGGGTGAACCTCACCATCTTCGACATCTTCGCGCCGGGTCGTGAGCTCACCATCCCCCTCGACCGCATGCCCGCCCGCGACCTGAGCCTCTCCCTGGCCTGGGCCGTCTTCGCCCTGGGCATGTTGGCGGTCGGTCTGGTGCGCAAGAGCATGCCGCTGCGCGTGGCGAGCCTGCTCTTGATCCTCCTGACCTGCGCCAAGACCTTCCTCTACGACCTCGGTCACCTCGCCGACCTGTATCGGGTCGCCTCCCTCGCTGGCCTCGCGGTCTCGATGATCGTGATCTCGCTCGTCTACCAACGCTTCGTCTTCCGACAGGAGAAGGACGAAGAGGAGCCCTCATGAACTCGAAGATCACGCGCGTCGCCCTGGCGCTCCTGGTGGGGTCGCTGGCCCTGCCGTCGACCCAGGCGCAGCCCACGCCCCCCAACTCGGGAGACGCCTCGCGCGTCTTCCCCTTGGAGGCGGAGATCCTCGACGCCACGCCGGGCCGCCTGGTGCGCTTGCCCATCCCGGCGGAGGTGTTGCAGCGCTCGGCGCCGGATCTGGCCGACGTGCGCATCCACGGCGCGCAGGGGCGGGAGCTGCCCTACATGATCGACAGCGGCGCGCGCTCCGTGTCGGTGGCGGAGACGACACGCAGCGTGGACGCAGTCATCCTGCGCACGGATCGGCGCATCGAGCGGGGCGACTCCCTGGCGGCGACCTTCATCGAGCACTTCGAGGTGACGATGCCCACGCTCTCGGAGGACGCCCTCGACGCGGCGCGGCAGACGCGTGCCTGGACGCTGAACGTCTTTTCGCGGGCGCCTCGCTTCGTCGCGCAGGTGAGCGTGGAGGCGGTCGACGGCGACGCGACGACTCCCCAGGCGCGGGGCTCCATCTATCGCTTCCCGACGCCCGAGCGCGCCGGGTTCACGCTCTCGCTCGGCCCGCTGCCCACCTCGCCTGGACGCGGCGCGCATCTGGTGATCGAGGTGCGCGGCGAGAGCGGCTACCTCGAGCCCACGCTGACGTTCGAGACGAGCACGCGACACGAGGTCCCGGAGAAGCTGACCATCGCGCTCCAGGTCACCGCCTCGCGCTCGGAGAACGGTGTCACGACCGTGTACCTGGAGCGGCCCAGCGGCGTCGCGCCCGACCGCCTCTTGCTGAGCACCACGACCGCGAACTTCCAACGCGACGTCTCCGTGTTCGACGCGGCCCAGGGTGAGAGTGAGGCCGTGATCGGACAGGGGCTCGTCTATCGCGTGCAGGAGGTCGCCGGTGCGGAGGTGCTCGCGATCCCCTTGGCGCGCGCGTCGGGACAGACGCTGAGGGTGACCCTTCAGGACGAGGACAGCCCCGCGCTCGAGGACCTGCACTTCTCGGCCGAGGTGACGCAGCCGTCCCTGGTCTTCACCGCCGAAGAGGGCGCCATCCTGCGCTTCGGCGGGGGCCGCGTGCGCGCACCCCACTACGATCTGATGCGCATCCGCTCGGGCCTGACGGGCGGACTCGGCAGCGACGATGGACGAGCCGAAGCGCATCTGGGCGCCGTGCGTCCGAACCCGAACTTCGACGCGGGCCCTGCGCTCGGCTTCGCCCTGGTGGCGGGCCGCCCCGTCCCTCTCGACCCCTTCAGCTCGCGCGCGAGCGTGCACATCGCGGACGCGCGCGAGGGCCTCTCGCGCCTCGACCTCAGCCCCGAGGTGCTGGCCGCCTCACGCGAGGCGATGGAGGACATTCGCCTGGTCGACGCGGCCGGGCTGCAGCGACCCTATCTGAAGGGCGCGGAGGAGCCTCGAAACGTCGAGCTGCCCGTGCCCAGCGCTCAGGCGCACGGCGAGCGGTCCAGCTACGAACTGTCGCTGCCCGCGTCGATCATCCGCGTCTCCGCGCTCTACCTCGACAGCACGGCGGAGTTCCTGGGTCGCAGCCATCGCTTGATCGCCAGGCTGCCCAACGGTCGCGAGAGGACGCTCAGCGCCGGCTACCTCGCGCGATCCATCGACACCCAAGCGCCGCTCGAGATCCACTTCGAGGCCATCCGTGTGCAGAGCCTGAGGCTCGAGATCGAGGATGGCGGCGACGCTCCACTGACCTTCTCTCGGGTCACGCTCGAGCTCCACACGGCGCCCCTCTTCCTGGTCGCGCCCGACGGGGACTACACGCTCTACTTCGGCGACCCGGAGCTCGCGGCACCCGTCTACGAGCTGAACCGCGCGCGCGATCTGGTGCTCTCCTTGCCCGCGGCGACCGCCGCGCTGGGCGGCCTCGAGGCGAACCCGGCCCACGTCCCACCCGCCTGGTACGCCGGCGACAGCGGTCAGACCTTGCTGGTCTGGGTCATGCTCGTGCTGGGACTCATCGTGCTGATTCTCCTGACCGTGCGCGTCGCGCGCAGCTCGGACGAGCTCCCGAAGGACGAGACGGCAAGCTCGGCTCCGCCGCAGGGCGAGGCTGCGAAGGCGAACGACGAGCCCGAGTCGACCGAGGACGAACCGCCGGATGGACAGGCCGAGCCGGACGGGCGAGGCTAGCCGCTCTGGAGACCGAAGGCGTGGGCGAGCGAAGACGCGCCGACGCAGGAGCAACGACGATGCAAGCGACAAGCCCTCGACCCCTGCTCG
>JAACVI010000035.1 GCA_009992505.1 Myxococcales bacterium | reverse complement strand
CGCCTCAGCTCCAGCTCGGCGTACACGCTCTCGTCGATGCGCGGCCCGTGGGCGACGATGTCGGCGTCGCTGCCCATGGCGCCTTGCAGGTCGCTGGCGGCGACCACGCGGCCGTAGCTGCCGAAGGCGAAGCCGGAGTGAGGTGCCTCGTCCGTGTCTTCGTCTTCGTCTTCGTCTTGGGTCGCCTCGGGCTCCTGGGCCGGAGCCGCGGATGCCGTAGCCGTGGCCGGGAGGGTCGGCCCTGGTGCGACTGGCGTCGGGCTCGGGGGTGGTTCCGCCGGGGCGTCAGGCGCCGCGGCCCGGTTGGGCGGAGGAGGCGTCCAGGTCTCGGACTGGTGCGCGGGCCAGCCCTGCGCGAGCGCCGTGGGCGCTCCCAGGCTGAACACCAGCAGGCTGGCCATACCCAAGCGGTTCCGCTTCAGCAGAGAATTCACGCGCGGACCATACCCGATCTCGGAGGTTTGGGGCTGGCTTCATGCCACGGGCGATGCTAGCCCATCCTGTTCATGTCGGGCCCCCCTTCACGACCGCACGAGGACGGCGCCTTCGACGACAGCGAGCCCAGCATGGAGCACGTGGTCGCCGAGGAGGAGCGCGTGCTCGCGCGCGTCATAGGCACGCTCTGGCGTCGCGCCAGTCGGCCCATCGCCAACTACGACTACGAGACCGACCTGCTGGATCTGCGCGATCAGATCAACGACGCGCGCCTCGAGGACATCCCGCCCCTGGTGGAGGAGATGGAGCGCCTGCAGCAGGTGGCCAACCGCCGCTCCCAGGTGGTCCAGGGCAGCGTGGACCCGGCGTCCCCCTACTTCGGCCGGCTCGTGCTCGAACACGACGATCGCCGGCGCGAGGTCCTGATCGGCCGCAGCACCTACCTCGACCCGAAGACGGGCGTGCGCATCGTGGATTGGCGCGACGCCCCCGTCAGCCGCATCTACTACCGCTACGAAGAGGGCGACGACTTCGACGAATTCTTCGGCGGCCGCGACGTCGAGGGCGAGGTGCTGGTGCGTCGCACGCTCGGCATCAGCATGGGCAAGCTGAAGCGCATCGGCACCGTGCAGGGCACCTACGTGCGATCTCGCAGCGGCGAGTGGAGCGCGCTCGCCGAGGGCGCGGGCAGGCTCTCGGGCGGTCAGGGTTCGGCCTCGCGGCCCGAGCAGTATCACCGACCGGGCAAGCTCGGCGTCGAGGGCGTGGAGGGTCGCGAGGATCGCCACCTCGCCGACATCACGGCCCTGATCGATCCGCAGCAGTTCAACGTGATCACGCGCCCCACCACGGGCCTGGTCGTGATCCAGGGCGGCGCCGGCAGCGGCAAGACGACCATCGGCCTGCATCGCCTGGCCTACCTGGCGTTCCAGGAGCCCAAGCGCTTCCGACCGGATCGCATGCTGGTGATCGTCGAGAACGAGGCGCTCGTGCGCTACATCTCGCGCGTGCTCCCGGCGCTGGGCGTGGAGGACGTCGAGGTCGTCACCTTCATGCGCTGGGCTCGCGAACGGCGCGAGCGGCACCTGCCCACGCTGCCGAGTGGCTCCACCGAGGAGACGCCGAGCGTGGTCGTGCGCTTCAAGAAGCACCCCGTGATGCTCACGCTGATCGATCGGCGCGTCGCTGCGCTGGCCGACGAGCTCGAAGCCGATCTGTCCAAGGCGGCGAGTCGGCTGCCCCACGGCGGTCGCGTGCTGCGCGTGTACGAGTCCACGGTGGGGCTCGCCATCGCGGAGCGCCTGGAAGCCGTTCGGCACTTCATCGACGACCGCAAGCGCGAGGGCGGAGACATCCCGCTCGAGACGCGCCACACCCTCGACCGCCTGCTCGGGCGCATGAAGGAGCAGCTCGACGTGCCCACGGTCTGGGCCGAGCTGTTGACCGATCTCGAACTCTTGCGCCGCACCTTCGCCGAGCTCGCGCCGGACGCCTTCACGGAGCGCGAGCTCGAGTGGGCGCACTCCTGGTGTTCACGTCGCTGCTCCGCCGTGCAGGAGGAGCGTGAGCGCCGGAGCGATGACCCCGCACCCCAGGAGCAGAAGTTCGCGTCGGTGGACGGCAGCGACGAGGACATCGTCCGCCTGGACGATGAAGACGACGCGCTGCTCCTGCGCCTCCATCAGCGCTTGATCGGCAAGCTACGCGCCCGCCGCGACATCGTCTCCTTCGAGCACGTGTTCGTGGACGAGGTGCAGGATCTCTCGCCCGTGGAGATCGCCACCGTGGTCGACACCGTGAGCTCGGGGCAGAGCCTCACCCTGGCGGGTGATGTGGCGCAGCGCCTGCACATGGACAACGGCTTCACGGATTGGGCCAGCGTGCTCGGACAGCTCGGCCTCGACCACGTGGAGATCGAGCCCCTGAAGCTCAGCTACCGCTCCACCCACGAGATCTTCGACTTCGCCGTGGACGTGCTGGGCCACCTCAAGAACGAGGTCGTCGGTCAGGCGACCCGTCACGGAGCGCCCGTCGAGCTCTTCCGCTTCTCGGCCACGGGCGAGGCGGTGGCCTTCTTGTCGCAAGCCCTGCGCGACCTCGTGCGCGCCGAGCCGCTGGCCTCCATCGCGGTGATCGCGCGCTACCCCGAACAGGCGGACACGTACTTCCATGGCCTCGTGCAGGGCGAGGTGCCGAACCTTCGCCGCATCGCGGAGCAGGACTTCCCCTTCCGGCCCGGCGTCGACGTCACCGACGTGCGTCAGGTGAAGGGCCTCGAATTCGACTACGTCGTGTTGGTCGAGGCCACGAACGAGAGCTACCCGGTCGAGGACGAGGCGCGCCACCTGCTGCACATCGCGTCCACTCGCGCGGCCCATCAGCTGTGGGTGACGGCGACCGGATCTCCCGCCGCGATCCTGCCCGAAGCCCTGCGCGAAGAGGCGTAGAGCGCTCGCCGCGGCCTCGAAGCCGCGTCACTCCAGGGAGCTGTCGCGGAGGGGCCGCCCCACCGCTCCCGGAGCGTCGCAGCGGCTACTTCTTGCCCTTGCCCTTGCTCTCGGTCGGAGTCTGACTCTGGGCCTGCTTGGCCTTCGCCTTCGCCTTGTCCTGCTGCTGGGAGTCGGTCTTCTGCTTCTTGTTGCGCTGCTTCGACTTGGGAGATTTGTCGCCCATGTTCACCTCATTCCGACGGCGTGCGCCGTCTCACGTCAGCATTGCAGGCTTGTGTCCCCGTGCATAGGAGGCAGGGCGCGATTGCGTGGCGCCGCCAGCCAGGCTCCAGGACGCCCAGGCTCGCGAGCCGCGACCGCGCGTCCCTCGGGCGTGCTACCACGGGCCCATGTGTAGCCCCCCGCCGTGGCCTTCGATGCGCGAGGAGTGGATCCTCTATCGCGACGACAGCCTGCTCGTCGTGCACAAGCCGTGTGGAGTCCCGTCGCAGCGCTACGACGTCGACGTGGCGGACGATCTGCCGTCGCGCCTCACGGCCTACCTCGAGGCTGAGGGTGGCCGGGTGCCCAGCCTCGGCGTGCACCAACGCCTCGACCAGGACACCTCGGGGCTCGTCGTCTACTCGCTCTCGCCCGAGGCGAGCGCATCCCTGGGTCGCGCCTTCGAAGCGCGTGAGGTGGAGAAGGAGTACCTCGTGGGCGTGGTCGGAGGCGCGGTGAAGGAGGGCTTCATCGAGGATCACCTCGCTCCCGATCGGGAGGGCGGCATGGCCGTCGTCGCGCCGGGTGTGAGCGCAGCCAAGCTCGCCCGCAGCCACGTGCGCGTGCTCGAGCGTCGCGGGGATCGCTCGCTCTTGGCCGTGCGCATCGAGACCGGGCGGCGTCATCAGATCCGCGTGCAGCTCGCGCATCGCGGAAGCCCCGTCGCGGGCGACACGGCCTATGGCGGGGCCGCCGCGCCTCGGCTGATGTTGCACGCGACGCGGCTCACGCTGCCCCATCCTCGCGACGGGCGCAGGCTGGTGGTCGACGATCCCGAGCCGCCGGAGTTTCGGCGCTGGCTCGAAGGGCGAGACGGTCTGCCGCCGACGGCGGAGATCGGCCACGCCCTGTGCCAGGCCGCCGAGCGACGCCACGCGCTGGGCACCGCGCGCGACGCCGAGCCTGCGACGACGGCCTTTCGCTGGATCAACGGCGCCGCCGACGGCTGGCCTGAGCTCATGCTCGACGTCTTCCTCGACCACCTGGTCCTGCACCTCCACAGCGAGCAGGCGGAGGCCGTGCACGAGGCGCTGCTCGCGCAGCTCGAAGCGGCCGGGTGGGCCGGCGCCTACGTGAAGCACCATCCCAAGAAGGCGAGCGGACTCAGCGAAGCCGAGCGCGCGGCCTTGGCTCCCCTCGAGCCCGCCTTCGGCCAGCCCGCGCCGTCGCCCCTGGTCGTGCACGAGGACGGCGTGCCCTTCGAAGTCTCCCTCGGCGGCGCCCTCGGCGTCGGGCTCTTCCTCGATCAACGCGCGAACCGCGCGCGCGTGCGTGAGGCGGCGAAGGGTCGACGCATGCTCAACCTCTTCGCCCACACCTGCTCCTTCTCTTCCAGCGCGGCCCTCGGGGGCGCGAGCGAGACGCTCAGCGTGGACGCCTCACGCGCGGCCCTGGAGCGCGGACGCGCGAACTATCGACACGCTGGCCTCGCGCTCGACGGCCATCGTTTCCTCGAGGAGGACGCCTTCGTCTTCCTGGGTCGGCTCGCGCGTCGAAGGGAGCGCTTCGATCTGGTGGTGGTCGATCCGCCGACCTACTCCACGACGCGGGCGAGGCGCTGGAAGTCGGGCGAGGGCTGGGTCGAGCTGTCACGGTCGTGCTTCGAGATCTGCGCTCCCTCGGCCTGCGTGCTCGCCACCACCAATGACACGCGCCTCACTCTGGCGCGCTTTCGTCGTCACCTCCACGAGGGTGCGCGCCAGGCGGGCCGGGAACTGTCTCAAATGAAGGATCTGCCACCGCCGCGGGATTTTCCGACCGCTCCGGGCCAGGCACAGACCGCCAAGAGCGTCTGGCTGCGCCTGGCCGATTGAACGCTTGCCTCTTGCTCGGCCTGGGATCCCGTGCCATAAAGATCTCCATGGGTGCTCTTAGGGGCCTCCATGTGTGTGTCGAGCCGCCCGGCTCTCGCCGGATGCTCCACCGCGATGCTCTTCGTCGCGTGTTGTTCTAGGTTCTCGTGTTGGTCAACGTTCTGTCGTCCTCCATGGCAGCGTTTCTCGAGACCTGACCTAGTTCATCACCAGACCGAGTGGATCGCAGGTCGAGGCCAGCAGCAGTCGAGGCCATCGGCACACTTCCAGGGAACCGTCGGCCCGCCTGTACTCACGAGTGAGGGCCGGCCAGAACAGAGCCAACCGACATGGCCGAGAGCGTGCTGAACGCATCCGACACGAAGGCGCCCGCCGAGGCAGCGCCCAACCCTTCCACCTCCGATTCGTCCGAGCTTCAAGCCGTGAAGCCGACGACGCGGCGACGACGCATCCTCACCCCCGAGCCGATGACTTCGGTTCGGACGGCGAGCAGCGGTGGCAAGGCTTCGTCCTCCAAGCGTCGACGTCGCAAGCCGAAGACCACGGGCAA
>JAACVI010000560.1 GCA_009992505.1 Myxococcales bacterium | reverse complement strand
TGAAGGGGCCCTGCTGCGGGATGCCGAGGTAGTCAGCCTGCGCCGTCGTGAGCGTGGTCAGCTTGGCGCCGAGCTTGCCGAGGTGAAGCGCCGCGACCTTCTCGTCGAGGTGCTTCGGCAGCACGTAGACCTTGCCGGTCTCGTAGCGGTCGGTGCCGCGGTTGTTCCAGAGCTCGATCTGCGCGAGCACCTGGTTCGTGAAGCTGTTGCTCATGACGAAGCTCGGATGACCCGTGGCGCAGCCGAGGTTCACCAGGCGACCGCGAGCGAGCACCGTGATCTTGTGGCCGTCGGGGAAGATGAAGTGATCGACCTGCGGCTTGATGTTCTCTTCCACGATCTCGTTCTTCGGATCCGTCAGCCAGGACATCTGGATCTCGGAGTCGAAGTGGCCGATGTTGCACAGGATCGCCTCGTCCTTCATCAGCTTCATGTGCGCGCCCGTGACCACGTCGGAGCAGCCGGTGGCGGTGACGATGATGTTGGCCTGGGGCGCCGCCTCTTCCATGGTGACGACGCTGAAGCCCTCCATCATGGCCTGCAGAGCGCAGATGGGATCGACTTCGGTCACCATGACGCGGGCGCCCTGACGCTGGAGCGCCTGTGCGCAGCCCTTGCCCACGTCGCCGTAGCCGCAGACGACCGCGATCTTGCCGGCGATCATCACATCGGTGGCGCGCTTGATGCCGTCCACGAGCGACTCGCGGCAGCCGTAGAGGTTGTCGAACTTGCTCTTGGTCACCGAGTCGTTGACGTTGATGGCGGCGCACTTGAGCGCGCCCTTCTTCGCCATCTCGTACAGGCGGTGAACGCCGGTCGTCGTCTCCTCCGACAGGCCCACGATGCGGTCATCGCCATCGAAGAGCTCGGGCAAGCGCTCGTGAGCGATGATGGTGAGGTCGCCGCCATCGTCGAGGATCATGTTCGGCTTCTTGCCGCCCTCGAAGGCCGCGAGCTGCTGCATGATGCACCAGTCGTACTCTTCTTCGGTCTCGCCCTTCCAGGCGAAGACGGGCGTGCCCGTGGCCGCGATGGCGGCG
>JAACVI010000558.1 GCA_009992505.1 Myxococcales bacterium | reverse complement strand
CCAGCCCCAGGTCGAGTACTACATCGTGGCCTTCGGCACCGACGGATCGCCCCTCGGCTTCGCCGGTACGCAGCAAGAGCCCATGGCGGTGCCCGTCGTGGCCGAGCGCACCCAGCCGCCGCCCGCGCTTCCTGGCCGCGCGCCACCCGAGCAGTGCCGCGAGAGCGAGTGTCCGCCCGGCATGGCGGGCTGTGAGTCGCACGGCAGCGCCGGTCTCGGCGACACCTGTCGCGCGAGCAGCGACTGCGCCAGCGGCCTCACCTGCGACGACGACCTGTGCGTCACCGATCTCCACGCGGGCCAGGGCGGGGACACGGACAGCGGCGATGCGCCCGGCTTCTTCGCCCACATCGGCTTCAGCGTCGGCCTCGGCTTGGCCTCGTCGGGCAGCCCGGCCGACAGCGTGCCCACGGACGACGCGGGCAATCCGTGCGATCCGACGGACGCGGCCTGCCTCGCCATCCCACGCAACACCTCCTTTCAGACCGCTTCGGCCGACGGCTGCGGTGCGGCGGAGGGCGCCTACTGCGTGCGGCTGGAGAGCGGCGGGCTCCTGCCGGCCCTCGCGCTGCGCCTGACCCTCGGCTACTGGGTCATCCCTCGCCTCGCGATCGCGGGCACGGTGCGCTACCAGTTCGACGCCGGCCAAGGGAGCCTCGCGAACATCTTGCTCGGGCTACGCGCCCAGTATCGCTTCACCGAGCCGACGGCCACGGGGCTCGACGCTTCGGCCTTCATCGGCACCAGCTACGGTCAGATTCAGCTCAAGCCGCCGCAAAATGGCGCTGAAGAGCCCTACATCATCAGCGGCCTGAACGGCGTGCAGCTCGGTGGCGTGATCTCCTACCGCTTCGTGAAGAACTTCGGTCTGCAGTTCACGCCCGAAGTGCACCTGCTCTTCCCGACGTTGTTGGTGGTGATCGATTTGACCGCCGGCGTCGAAATCGCATTTTAGCACGGGCCCAGCCACGGCCGATCCGCGGCTTACGTCCTCGGCACCTCGGTCGCGGTACCTTTGTACCGCTCGGTCGGTGCCTGCGGGCGCGCTCGCGGCTCGACCGCGTCT
>JAACVI010000114.1 GCA_009992505.1 Myxococcales bacterium | reverse complement strand
ACGCTCAGCGGAAGCTGGCAGATCAACGGCGCCCCGGCCGACGCGACGAACTGCGCGGCCGCCGGCATCTCGCTCATCGAGCTGAAGGTCCTGGACAGCAACATCGCCAATCCGCAGACCTACCACACCTGGAACTGCGCGGACGGAAGCTTCGATTCCCGCTCCGACAGCACGCTGCCCGCGCTCTTCCACGGCACCTACTACACCCAGTGGTACGCCTGGGACGCCTCGGGCGCGCAGGTCGGCCACTCGGATCCGCTGCTGCTCGACGTCACCGTGTCCGACCACGCCGGTCTGGCCACGCCGAACTTCGTCGTCACGGGCCCGCCCCCCAGCTTCGACCCGACCATCGGCGGCAGCGTGACGCTCCACGGCGCCTGGCTGATCAACACCAAGGACGCGGACGCCGCGACCTGCGCCGAGGTCGGCCTCGACACGGTCGAGCTTCGCATCCTCGAGGACGCCGGCCCGGGCGTGTACAGCTACCACACCTGGAACTGCGGCACGGGCTCCTTCGACGCGCGCACGGACACCACCCTGCCGCTGCTGGCCCCAGGCCGCTACGACACCCAGTGGTATGTCTATGACGCCACGGGCGCGGAGCTCGGGCATTCGGATCCGCTGCTGCTCGACGTCTCGGCCGTGACGGACGCGGGCCTGGCCTCGCCGGACTTCACCATCGCGGTGCCGGCTCCCGGCCTCGACATGACCATCTCCTGGGCCATCGACGCCACGGCTTCGCCCAGCTACGGCACCTGCAGCGACGCCGCGGTGAACGACTTCTTCTTCGAGCTCGACGACTCCACCGGCGCTGCGGTGACGGACTCCCACGCCGTCTCCGGCGCGGACTCCGCGGGCCGCATCCCCTGCACCGAGAGCCTCTCGTTCTCGGATCTGACGGCAGGCACCTACTCGCTCTACCTCGATGGCGCCGCCACCGATGGAACGAAGTGGATGGTCACCTGCGACATGCTGATCGTGGACACCGGCATCGCCGCCTACCACTGCTTCGCCAACCAAGCCTGATCGACCCCCGCCGAACGAGGCGCGGCTCCCCCTGGGGGTCGCGCCTTTTTTGCGCCCGCTGTCCGTGACCGCCCTCGGGCCCCACGGCCAGATGCGCTCGAGCGCTGCGCGTGCTTGCCCCGCACCCCCAGGCTCCCTATATCGCCTGAGTGCTCCGCTTTCCTCCGCTCACCGCGCTGACCAAGTTCCTGCTCTTGCTGCTCTTCGGCATGTACCTGGCGGCGATCATCGCGGAGAACTGGCTCGGTGTGCCCGCCTTCGCGCTGCTCTCCCTGGACGCGGTGCATCCCGGCCTACAGACGCTCTGGCAGCCTCTGACCTACGCCTTCGCCTGGCCGACGGACACCCAGCATCTCTTCGGCATGCTCCTCACCCTGCTCTTCCTGTGGTGGATGGTGCCGCCCTTCGAGCAGAGCTTCGGCCGCCCGCGCACGATCCAGTTGCTGGTGGCGACGAGCCTCTCCGCCGCGCTCTTGGCGCTCGTGACGGGTCAGTTCTTCAGCAGCGCCGCGCCTCTCTACGGGGCCAGCTCGGCACTCCTCGGCCTGATCGCCGCCTTCTCCTGGGCCTTCCGGCATCGCGGCAAGATGTCGTTCTTCGGCGTGCTGCCGATGAAGCCCGTCCACATCATCTACCTGGCCATGGGCTTCAGCGTGCTGATCTTCCTGATCGACAAGGACTTCGTGCATCTCATGGCCGATCTCGGCGCCATGGGCGGGGGCGTTCTCTTCGCCGAATGGATGAGCGCGCCGAGGAAGCCGAAGAAGCCCGGCCCGCGTCGCAAAGGCGGCCCCAACCTGCACGTCATCGACGGCGGCGACGGGCCTCGCTGGATCAATTGATTTCGCCGACCCAGGTTCGCGACCTCCTCAGAAGCGCTATCATGCGGCCATGAAAATCATCCTACCTGTCGCGCTGTTCAGCCTGCTCGCCGCCGGCTGCGTCGTCTCCAGCCCCGTCCCTGCCTATGACCCCTGCGTGTCGACCAGTGAATGTGACGTCGGCCTGACCTGCACGACGCTCACCGTCGACTACGGCAGCTACACCTCCACCGGCGCCATCTGCACCAACAGCTGCTCCTCCGACCTCGACTGCTACAGCACGGCCTCGGGCTATGCCGGCGCCTGCTACGCGATCGGCTCCAGCCCGTACATCTGCTACGAGCGTTGCGCCAGCGACTACGACTGCCCGAGCGGCTACTCCTGCACGGACACCGTGGGCGGCGTCGGCGACGCCATCTGCTTGCCGAACTGACGCCTCGCCTTCGGGCAGCAGCGCCCGGTGACGGGGAGCTGTACACGAGGTCCTACGGCAGGCTCGTCGTGCGTTTCCAGATCGAGGCGGACGGATAGCTGACGGACGCGGCCCGAGACTCGCCTCAGAAGCGCATCGCCGCGCGGCTCTGGATGGTCCACAGGATGTCCTGGGAGAGCCCGCCGGGCCCGGAGAGCGCCTTGCCGGTGCGCATGATGCCGAGCTCCGTGTCCCACCACATCAGGTCGTTGGGACCCCAGCGGAAGCGCAGGGCGAGGTCGCCCTCCACGCCGACGAAGCAGTCGGAGTCGAAGCCGTGGCAGGAGCTGCTCTCGCCCAGGCTGCGATTGGACGCGTAGACCGTGGGCAGGAGCTTGTGGGCCCACGAGACGAGCACGCCTGCGTGCACCTCGATGCCGGGCAAGAGGGTGATGCGGAACTGCGGGTTGAAGTACTGCGAGTTCCACACGCCGCCGCTGGACCACAGGGGCCGCACGGCGTCGCCGAGGCCGGACGCGGTCATCGCCGCGAGCGCGACCTGATAGGTCAGCAGGCCCACGTGGTAGTCGGGGTGGAGCGGACGCACGCTCAAGGTGGAGGAGTTGAAGAGCTCGCCGTCGCCCGAGGCCAGGCCCCACTCGAGCTGCGCCGTGTAGCGTTCCTCGCGCTTCACGCCAACACGCGCCACGGCGCCCCAGATGTTGGCGCGCGTCTGGTTACAGATACCCGTGGTGTCGTCGCAGCCGCCCGCGAGCGAGACGGTGTTGCTGCGACCCTGGATCGTCAGCACCTCACCGGTGGTGAAGAAGGCCGGGCGCCCATGGCCGAGGCCGAGCTGCATGTCCCAGAACCAATCCAGGATGTGGATGCGTGAGGCCTGCGCATCCGAGGGCAAGCTCGAGAGTCGCCCGCCCGCCTGCTGCCAACGCCACACGTAGTAGAAGCCGAGCTGCAGCCGATCGTGGGCGCTGGTCTGGTTCCAGTCGAGGTCGCGCCAGATCAGGGCGTTGACCAGCTCCTGCACATCGTTGTTGTGACCGCTGACGAAGGCCAGCGGGAAGGTGGAGCGGTCCTCGTAGCTGGTCGAGAGAGGTCCGGTGCGAACCGGAAGCCTCGTGCCGCCTCGGACGGTGCCGAGATCGGGTGGATCCGTGCTCGCGATCACCGGATCGGACACCAGCTTGTCGTAGGCGAGGGCGTAGATCAGTGGCGTCTCGCGCGAGTCACCGCGAGTGAGCGCGTTGACCACCGTCAGCGGACGCGTGGCGAAGAGGATGCGGTCGTAGGTGGAGCCTTGGCTCGGGTCACCCCACTCGCCCAGGCCGTTGCCGTCGTTGGCCAGGAGCCCGAGGCCCCAGTGCGAGGGCATGCGACCGATGCGGATCTGACCGACTGGGATCAGGAACTCGATCCAGGCGCGCTTCAGGCGCAGCGAGTCGGCGAGGTCGAAGCCGTTGATGTCCGTGTTGCTCGGATCGGAGGCGAAGAGCGGCGTGCGCGTGACGCGCGCGTTGTCGCCGAAGACCACGTTGTCGAAGCCGTCGATCTGCGTGTGCAGGACGGCGATGGGATGCTCCTCGCTGGGTCCGTAGCTGACCTCGGGCTCGAGCCTCAGGCGCATGACGCCGAAGCGCGCCTGGCCCGCGTCCCAGTTGCCGCCACGGCGACCGGGCAGCCCACCGATCCACGAGTAGCGCGCGCGGTAGTAACCGTGCAGTGCGACGCGTAAGGGTGACTCGTGGGCGTCCGCGGCGGCACGCGGACGAGGGCTGTGCGCGGGCGCTGGAGTCGCTGGGGTGGCCGCGACCACGACGGTGGGCTCGACCGGAGGAGGCACGGCCACGGGCACGGCGGGGTCGGCGGGCACGGTGATGACGCGCACCTCGGGTTGATCCGCCTCGACCGGCGGGACCGGTGCCGCGCCCGAGGCCACCTCGTCTTCGTCCGACTCGGCCACGGCCACGGCCGCAGCCGGCGCGCCCTCGTCGCCTTCGGGCGGCGCGGGGCGTGGTGGACGCGGCGCCATACGCCTCGCCTCACGAGTCGGCGGTGGCGTCGCCGTGGCTCCATCGGTGGTCTGCGCCTGCGCCCCCGAGACGTGGGCACCCACGAGCAGGCAGATGAACGCGAGTGTCCAGGGCGAGGCCGTTCGGGCCCATTTCCATGCCTTGATCATCGATCCACTCCTCGGGCCCGAGGCCCCCAAGCGCGCCGCGCCCCCCAAGAGACGCGCCGCCACGACCCCTCAGGTCAAAGCGCGGGGCAGGTCGGTCCGTCCGAACGCAGCGGCACGACGTTCACGATGGAGGCCGTGTCGGGATGAATCGGCAGGGGCTCGCAACCGATCACCTGGAGATCTCCAGCGGCCGTCGTGCGGCCGACGATGCGAACGAAGATGCTCTCACCATCGGTCGCTGCCGGGATGTTCGCGGCGGCGAAGAGCCCGTCCACGTGGCTCCACTGCTGGCCCGCCAGCGGGAAGTCGCCGCCGTCGAAGTAGCGGTAGTGCGGCTCGGGGTTGGTGTCGCCCTCCATCACGACGGTACCGTCCGCGCGCACGACCTGCATGGTCGCGCCGTAGGTCTTGTGTCCGGCGCAATCCTCGACGCGGCCTGCGATGAGCGCGGTGCCGGCGCTCTGGCGGAAGCCGAAGACGGTCGGGATCAAGTTGAGCGTGGCGCGCGAGACGCTGTTGCCGTCGCGATCGGTGGGCGCCGTGGGCGCGGGCTCGCTGGTCTGCAGGGAGCCGACGATCTCCAGCGAGGGCGTGGGCCCATCCTGCGGGAAGACGCGGTAGGCGTACCAGGCACCGGCCGGCGCGCTGACGGCGATCTTGCCATCGACGTTGGTCGAGTAGTCGGTCGCGGCGTCCCAAGCCGAGTTGTCGGGCGTGTTGTCGGACCAGAACTTCACGTGCAAGCCCTCGAAGGTGTTGCCGTCGTTGAACTCCTTGATCACGAGGTTGAAGTCGACGGCATCGCCACCGGCGGGCGCCGTGTTCGTCCCCACGCAGGAGAAGTCCGCCGGCATGGCCGTGCTCGGATCGATCAGGTTGCTGTGGTCCGGATCGACCGTGCCGGTCTGAAGCGCAGGCAGATCCACCATCATGCTGCCCGAGTCCGTGCCGCCGCCGTCCGTGGGAACGCCGGTGTCGGCCGGGCCCGAGTCGGGCGTCGAGCTGTCGTCACCGCAGCCTGCGGCCAAGGCGGCCGCGAGGCCGAGGAGGATCATCATCTTCCGAGTCATCATGGGCTCATTCTCCAATCAAGTGCCGCCCCCGGGTGTCCACCCGAGCAAGCGTGAAAGTTCCCCCCGCACCGTCGGCCAGGCATCGACGCCGACCGAGTTCGTCTCTTCGTAGTGATCGCCGGGCGCCTGGTCGATGTAGGGGTTGCGCGCGTCGAGCTGGTAGTCGAAGTCCGGCACGAAGTAGCCGACCTCGTCGTTGGTGAGGCCCATCAGCCAGACGTAGTCAGCGTCGGCCCGCGCTTCGTCGCGCACGTAGGGTCCGGCGGGAGCCGCCGAGAGGTCGGGCGGATTCGTCTGGGATAGGTCCACGATATCGGTACCCGCGGGCGTGTTCGATCCGTCGTAGCCGCCGATGAAGAGCGCGGGGTCCAGCTCGCCAGGCACCAGGATCAGCTGCGCGCGCCCGACGTCCATCACCGCGACCTCGGTCTTGATCGAGGGCTCGTTCATGCCGGGCACGAGGGGTCGGTCGGGATCCCAGTCGTAGGTGCCGCGGTCGAAGAGGCGGTTGAGCAGCGCCACGTGATAGCCGCGGTTCTGCACGTCCAGCAAGAAGCTGTGGGCGCGATATCCGAGCGCCGCCGTCTCGTCGCGCACCGCGCCAGAACCATCGTCGAAGGCGTGGAGCACGAAGGAGGCGACCTGCTCGCCCACGGCCATGGCGGTCGGACGCGAGTGGCGCGGCAAGTCGTCGCCCGCCCAGGTCTGCGCCTGCAAGCGACCGGGGCCGATCTGACCACCCACGGCGCCGTTCACGTACACGGCGATGCCGCCGAGGCCAGGCAGAGTCGTGCCGTCGGCGTCGACGACGCCCTCCTCCACGCCTTGCCGCAGCCAGTAGGGCACATCGCTGCTCAGGAGCTGGTTCTCGCTGCCGCTGTACTCGGCGTGCGCGGCCCAGTTGATCAGCGTGCCGATGGTGGTGTCGGCGCCGGCGTCGACGAAGCGCAGCAAGCGCACCTCGTCGTCGATGATCACGGGATCGCGCGAGTCGCTGACGTAGCGCAGCATGCCGCCGGGCTTGTCGCGCAGACGGAAAGACGCGTACTCGATGTTGGCGGGTCGCATGTCCGCCACGGCAGCGCGGATGACCTCCTCGGCCTTGTCGCGCAGGAGCGCCATGTAGGCCGGATCGAGCCCGGTCTGGGTCTCATCGAGACCCCAGATGCCGACGGTGTCGCGCGACTCGTGCGAGTGGGTGGCGCTGACGGAGAGGTAGTCGACGCCGAGGTCGGAGACGGCCTGGCGGATCATGCGCACTTCGTCGTCGAAGTAGCCCACGCAATCGATGGCAGCGATCACCAGGGTGACGTCACCATTCTGCATGGCCACGGCGCGGATCCACTGCGGATCGTTCACGCCCGAGGCGGCGCGCGGGTTGCCGTAGCCCGCGATCCACACGCCGTCGAAGACGCCGTTGTGGTTGTTGTCGGCGAACTCGTCGCCCGCGAAGGGATCGAACTCTCCGTCGCCGTTCACGTCCACGGTCTGGATGTCGGTCGTGGCGTCGATCACGGGCGTGACGTCCACCTTGGCGACACCCACACGCAGCGTGCCGTCGGGACCGGCCTCGCAGCCCGTTCCACCGGGGCAGTAGCCGTCGATCACGTAGGGCGGAGGCCCGGCGTCCAGATCGCCTGCGTCGCCGGCGTCCGGAGTCGAGGTGTCCGAACCAGAATCCGCCGGGCCGGTGTCCGGGCTCGCTGCGTCGTCACCGCAGCCGACAGCGCCGAGCAGCACGAAGAGCGCCAGAGCGAGCGAGAATCGATTTTGCATTGAAGCCCCCATGCGCGGCCTAGAAGGACAGTCCGACGCGCATGCGCACGAGCCCGACGTTGGCCATGGCGTGCCCCGCAGCATCATCGAAGGCGCGACCCGGCTCGAGCCAGCCTCCCTCGACTCCACCCGTCAGCACAACCCCCTCGGGCAACTCGTGGCTGAGCAGCACGGCGCCGTCGAGCTCGAGGCCGAGATCGCGCTGTTGGGGATCGCCGCCCTGGTAGTTGGCGGTGAGCGACTCGGCGCGCTGGCGATAGGGGTCGACCACCGCCGAGGAGGCGCGGCCCCAGACCATGCCCGCGCGCAGGTCGAGCCACGGCAGGGCGTGATAACGCACGTGCGGGTTCAGGTAGTAGGCGCCCGCCACGCCGCCGTTGGTGGGCAAGAGCTGGCTGCCGGGAGAGGGTCGCGCGCCGAGCTCGGCGGAAGCCGCGAGGCTGGCCGCGCGGGCGGTGTTCCAGGCCATCACTTCGGGGAAGAGCAAGAGGCCGACGCGATGATTTCGGCTCATGGTCGCGCGCCGCTGCACGCCATCCTCGGTGTTGGAGTCGCCCGAGGTGAAGCCACCCTCCAGGGTGATGTCGAAGCTGTCACTGCGACGACCGAGCTGAAGCGCGCCCAGGAACTGGCGGATGTTCTCCTTGGAGCGATCGATGGTGCGCGTGATGGAGGTGTCGCCGAAGACGGCAGCGCCCTCGAAGGCGGCGAAGAGGCGACCGCCGCTGGGCTCGGCGAAGTCCCAGTCGGCGTAGAGGTCGACGACCCAGACGTCGAGGGTGTCGTCGGGCACGTTGGCCGGCAGCGCGCCTCCGTTCACCGGGCTCGTCTGGTGGCGGCGCACGCCGTAGAGACCGGCTTCGCGCTTCGTGCCCTCTTCCTCCGAGTGGTAGCGCAGCGCGAGGATGCCTTGAAAGGCGTGGTCGCCGTCGCGCAGCCTGGCAGTGACGTCGTCGTAGACCATGTCACCCGCGGCGATGACCTCGAAGGGCACGTCGGCGCCCAGAGGTCGCGTGGCGAAGAGCAGGCGTAGATCGCGGTCGCCCTCGACGTAGTCGCCGAAGCTCGGCGCCGTGTCGCCTGCGTTGGCGAGGAGGCCGAGACCCCAATCCGAAGGCTGGAGACCGGCGCGCCACACCCCGATGGGTGAACGCCACTCCAGGTAGGCCTTGCGCAGATCGAAGGCGTCCGTGCGCGTGGCCGTGACGCCGTCGCGCGGTCGGTCGGCCTCGACCACGCCGTTGGTTGCGTCGCCGAAGAGGACGCCGTCGAGAGCGGAGACTTCGCCGACGAACTGCAGGTGCTCGCGATAGGCGACGTGGAAGCCGAGGCGCAGCCACTGCGAGCCCCAGAGGTTCTGACCGAGCTGGGGCGCGAAGCCCTTCGACTCGAAGGGCGTCAGCGGCAAATCACTCATGTAGGACAGGCGGAAGCGATACTCGCCATGGAATCCACCCGTGAACGCTGGAGCGGGCTCGGGCGCCGCTTCCTCCGCCCGTGCGGCTTCGGCCGCTCGTTCAGCCTGGGCGGCCTGGGCGGCCTCCGCGGCCTGGGCGGCCTCCGCGGCCTGGGCGGCCTCCGCGGCCTGGGCGGCCTCCGCAGCCTGGGCGGCCTCCGCAGCCTGGGCGGCCTCCGCAGCCTGGGCGGCTTCCGCGGCTTCGTCCGCGGTGGGCGCGGGCGCAGCGGGCGCAGCGGCCGTGTCGCCGGCCGCCTGAGGCGCGGGCGCGGGCTCCTGCGCTGCCGCGGAGGGCGCGGGCGCAGCGGCCGGAGGCGCAGCGTTCGCGGGCGCCTGCGGGGCGTCGTGGGCCGCGGGCGGCTGAGCCCACGTGGCGCCCGGGACGGCCGACACGAGGCCCAAGAAGAGCGAGGCGGCGAGGAGCTTGACGGATGAAGTAGACACGGAGGCCAGACGATACCCGTCCCCTGACCCTGTGAACAACACTAGCCGCTTACAACTGCGTCACCCTCCCCACAGCGACGGGATGACCCTTCGCGGGGCTCGGGGTACAAACCAGGTCCAATGTTCCTCCCCGTTCGCTCGACCCACGCCCAGCCACTTCACCTGCTCCTCGCGGCGCTGCTCCTCGGTTCGTCCGCGTGCGGATCCTGCGCCGGCGATCCCGTGCCCTTCGGCCTCGACGCCTCGGCCCATCCCGACGACCCGGACGCGCCCCCGACCGAGGCACGACGCGCGCCACCCCAGGTGCTCCCCGCGAACACGCAGCGCGTGGCCATCGAAGGCGCCACGCTCGACGTCGCGAACCTGAACGCCAATGGCGGCGCGCTGCGCGCGGTCTGGCCCATGGACGTGGACGGAGACGGCGACCTCGACACGCTGCTCTTGTGGACGCGCGACCGCAGCGCCCAGCTCTCCTTCGCGCGTCGTGAAGGCGACTCCTTCGAAGCACCGATCGCGCTCGGGCTCGAGCTGAGCGTGCCCGAGCCGGCGCCCAAGGCAGCCGACCCAGCCGCCTTGCCCAGCGCCGAGCCACCCGTGCCCGAGCTGTGCACGCTCGAAGCGCCCCAGTTCGCGGAGCTCGGCCCGCTGCGAGCCAGCGCCCGATTCAGCCTCAGCTGTGGAGCGGACACGGCCTCCCGGCTGGCCATCGTCGATCTCGGCCGCACCCCGCGCGGCAGCCTCAGCCTGACGGCCAGCGGTGGTCTCACCATGCAAGCCGAGCCACAGCTCGCCGACGCCGACGAGGATGGCCACGACGACCTGACGGTGGCCCTCACGCTGGGCGGTGGAGGCTTGCCCCAGAGCACCATCAGCCTGCGCTGGTTCGACCGGCCCGCGGGCCTGGCGCGAGACGCCGAAGAGCCCGAAGCCGCTCTGATCAGGGCGGCCGAGGCGGCGGAGGCCCGGCTCGCGAGTGACCCCGCCGGCGCGGGCACGGCGGCCGCAGGTGTGCTCGGCCTCGAGCGCGCCCTGTGCACGGCGGGCCCGGGCCCCCACCTCCGCGTGGGTGGAACACCGCTGCCCTGCGGCCCCTCCGCCGGCGCGGGCCTGGCCCTGGTCGTGCGCATCGCCGCGTTGGCGCGCCAGGGGAAGCTCGCCGAGGCCTGCCTGCTCGAACGCGAGGTGAGCGACGCGCGCTATCGCCTCGGTCCCAAGGGGCGACGCACCCTCGCCTCCGCCTTCCGCGCACCCGCCGCGCCCGCAAGCCTGAGACGCCGCGTCGTGGGCGAGGTCGCGGGCGCCGACGGTGCCGCGGGCGTGCTGACGACTTTGGGCTTCCTGCCGGACGGACGCCTCGCCGTGCGCGCCGGCATGGCCCGGGTCTACGACCTCGGGGTCGATCCCCCCATGGCCACGCCGCTCGTGGACGACGCACCACCCGTGCGCTCACCGGACGGACGCCTCGCCGTGCGCGACATCCACCATAGCTGCCGGGGCTACGTGGCGAGCGTGCTGGCCGCGAGCCTCGCCCACCCCGGTCCCGCCGTGATGCCGGGCCAGGACGTGCTGCTGCAGACCGCACCACCGCCCGAAGGGGTGAGCTGTGACCCGCTGCCCCAGAGCATGCTCGACGACAACGGCGGCTTCGAAGCGCTGGGCTGGGCGCCCCAAGGGCTGGTGATCGCCCACGCCGGGTCCCTGATGCTCGTCCCCCTCACCGCCACGGGACAGGCCGCCGGCGATCCCATGCCTCTGCCCGACGACACGCCCCTGCCCGCCCCGCTGAACGGCGCGACCATCAGCGCCAACGGATCCCGTTGGGTCGAGCCCTCCCCCCACGGGGTGATCCTTCATCAGCGCGGCAGCGCGCCCGCGGAGCGCCTCTTGCCCCGAGGCGCCGACGACGAGCCCGCGCCCCGCGCCGTCGCCATCTCGCCGGACGGACGACGCATCGCCTACCTCGCGGGCGCGCATCTGGTCGTGCTCGAAGGCTTCTAACGCCGCGCGGTGGGCGTCAGTCGGGATCGCGGAAGACGGGCGCGCGCTTCTGCATGTTGGCCTGAACGGCCTCCATGTTGTTGGCGCTACCGAGGAGAGGGAGCTGAAGCTCCGTCTCGAACTGGAAGGCCTCGGCGGTGGAGAGCTCGCCCACCTCGTCCAAGAGGAGCTTGCCCGCGCGGATCGCGTGTGGGTTCTTGCTCGCGATGATCGCGGCCAGCGCCAGCGCCTCGGCCAGCGGGTCCTCCACCGCACGTGTCGCCAGGCCGAGCACGACCGCTTCGACGCCGTCGACCACGCGTCCCGTGAACATCAGCTCCTTGGCGACGTCGAGCGGGACCAGATCGAGCACCGTCTTCGACAGGGACATGTCGGGGACGAGCCCCCACTTGATCTCCATGATCGACAGCTGCGCGTCGGGACGCACGAGGCGGATGTCGGCGCCCAGGGCGATCTGCAGACCACCCCCAAAGCACGGTCCCTGGATGGCCGCGATCACCGGCATGGGCAGCTCGCGCCAGATCCAGGCCACGCGCTGGGCCAGGTTCGCGGGGCTCCCCGCGGGACGGTCGAGCAGACGTTGGGCCACGTCGCCCATGGCGAAGAAGGCCTGAAAATCGAGCCCCGCACAGAAGGCGTGGCCTTCGCCCGAGAGCACGACGGCGCGCACGCTCGACTCGCCCTTCAGCCGCTCGCCAGCCGCCACGATGCCTTCGAACATGGCGAGGTCGAGGCCGTTGCGCTTCTCGGGCCGGTTCAGGCGCACGTGAGCGATGTGATCTTCGATGGAGACGAGCACGCGCGAGTCGGTCATGGGCCTCGCATAGCACGCGCGGGGGTCAGCGCGGAACGCAGCTCCGCACCAGCGCCAACGACGCCGTGCCATCCGCCGCCTCTTGCCGGAAGCCCAGCGCGAGGCCGTCGCCGTCGTTCGCGCCGAAGACGGGCCCGGTCGCGCCTGGGGCAGCGATCAGATCCTGCGCTGGCACGATCAGGTTTCCGTCCAGATCCACGCCCGCCGCGCGGACCATGGCGGAGTCGCCCGCGCCCTCGCGCCAGGCGACGGCGAAGCCGGGCCAGGCGGCGAAGGCCGCGGCGCGAGGCTGGACCGCGCCACCGCGTCCGAGCTCGACGTGGCGTACGAGCGTGCCGTCGCGGTCGAGCAAGAAGGCGTCGACGCGCCCCTCCCCCGCCGCGCGCTCCGTGGCGACAGCCAGCACGCGCTCCCCCTGCGCGGCGAAGGCGTCGAGGAAGGCGAAGCCGTCGACGCGCCGCTCCGTGCGGATGGGACCGCCTTCCGGAGAGAGCGCGACCGTGAAGAGCTGCGAGGGCGGCACGCGGGCGAGCAAGGTCGGCCCCACGGCCGACAGCGCCAATCCGAGCTCGGTGGCTTCGGGGTTCAAGAACGAGAGCAGCGTCACGTCGAGGCCCACGGGATCGCCGCCGACATCGAGGTGAGTGACCCGGGGCGTGATCACGGCCGTGCCCGACACGAGCTGGAGATCGGCGCGCAGCAGGTAGCCTCCGGCGTCGTTCACCACCATATGAGGCGCCGCGGCGCTGGCATACAGCACGGAGGCGGGCCGCAGAACGTCGCCGTCCTCGGAGAGAATGGCGTCGTGGATCTCCGCGCCGGTCACGGCACCGCCCGCGTCGAGGTTGGCCCGGGTCCAGACCGCGAAGAAGCTGCCCCCGAGCGTGCCCAGGGCCGAGTCGGAGAGCCGCGCCTCGGTCGCCCCGACCTGCTCGAGCGTCTCGTCCGCCAAGGTCGCGCCGCTGCCGTCGACGACCGCCAGATGCAGGGCGTCACCGGCGGGCGTGCCCGCGGCCGGCAGGCTGGCGAAGGTGTAGGCGTAGCGGCCGTTCGAGGCGGCGAAGCCCGTGGGCGGGGCGGCGCTGCCCTCGCCATAACCAGGCACGGCCTCGACCAGGGTCGCTACCCCCGCACACGCTGGCGGAGGCCCGGCGTCCGGCAGCGGAGACGTGTCAGGCTGGCTGGCGTCCATGGGGGCGGCGTCCGGCAGACCAGCGTCCACGACGGCGCTGTCGTCTCCGCAACCAGCGGCGAGGAGCGCCGCGACCACACACATGGGGACGGTTCGAACTTTTCGCACTTTCTCATACCGCCGTCTCCCAAAGAGATCTCGTGAAAGCAGCGGCCTCGGCGTGCTCCTGCTTGCTTGCGGTGCAGCGCAACTTGCGCACGGCCGTCTCCGAAATGTTGATCGATAGCCCGGTCTCGCGACACGAGCGACCGAGCATGCCTGCGATCAGCGCTACTTGGCGACGTGCGGAGACGAAACTTCGCACTCGCGAATTCGACGCAATCTCGGTCGCCGTGAGGCCTCGTCCGCGCGCGACAAGTTCGACCACGACGGCGAGCGGTCCGTCCCACCGCCTAACGGCCGTCACGGGCATGTAGTCGAGTCCACTGGGGCCAGTACGTGGATGGGCGACAGACACGACTACCCCAAGCGTCTCGCGTAAGGCAGCGCGCGCGCCGCGAAGGTTGCCAGTGAGCAGCGGATCGCGCGGTCCCGACCGCCGCTCGTCGACGTAGTGGCCAAAGGCTCGACGGGCTGCTCGCCCCAAACCGTAACCCATGAGCTCAAGACCCAACTCCACCGAGAGAAACTGCGGTTGCTCGACCTCGCCGAGGTAGGCGCGATGGCTTGTCCAGCCGCTCTCGATCGCCGTGTCCACGACTCCGGCCCGCGGCGGGTTGTTGTGATGGTAGGTGATCAGGCGTGCGGTCCAGCATGGATCGACGATGAGCGTCTTGGGCCGATCTGCGAAGACCGGACCCAGCCGACCCTGTTGTCGATTCAGCCAACCTGCGAACGGAGCATGGACGCTCTTGATCAAATGCTCGAACAGCTCACTGCCCGCCACGAGGCCGTGATGAATGTGCGAACTCATCAAGGCGTAGGATAGTACCCGCCAATCCGACTGGCCGATCCGCCCGCCGAAGCGACGGAGATATTCAGCGCGCTCTACGGGGCCGGTCAGCCTGAATTCCCGGTTCACGAACCGGCTGATGACGTGAACAACATCGCCGGGGCGAATGATTCGACGGTAGCGCGACATGAGCCTTCATCGGCTCGAAACACCCCCAGTGCCTCGTTGGGGCTGACGAACGTGCGGAAAGTTCGAACCGTCCCCTTGCTTGCCCGCTGGCTGGCTAGCGTGCCCCGGTCGAATCTGATAGATACGCGGTCGTGAATGCAGCTCGAAGCCGGTGGGAGGCCGGAACCGCTGCGGCAAATCTCTCCCGCTGGGTGGGCGCCGCTGCGCTCCGTTTCCTAGGCGCCGGCGCGCTAATCGCCGCTTGTGGATGTGGGGCGGCGACGCCTCATTCGGCAGGGCCCTGCATGTCCGATCGGGAATGTCGCCTCGACCGCATCTGCTACGAGGGCGTGTGCCAGTTCTCGGAGGACGTGCGCGCCGAGCGAGCCCGGGCCGACGCGGGCGCGTCCGACCCCGCCTTCACCGTGGACGCGAGCGCCAACGTGAGCGTGGACGCCAGCGTGGAGACGCCGGCTGCCGTGGTGGAACGGCCCGAGTTCATGGGCGGACCGCATCACCGTGGACGCACCCAATACGCCGGACCCATCCAGAACCCCTCGGCCCGCTTCTCCTTCTCCACGGGCGCGCGCATCTTCGCCTCGCCCGTCGTGGGCGCCGACGGCACCATCTACGTCGGCTCCCTCGACCACGGCCTTTCGGCGGTGAGCAGCGACGGCACCCTGCGCTGGCGCTACGTGGCCGGCGACAAATTCTACTCCACCCCGGCGCTCGGCCCGGACGGCACCATCTACGTCGGCAACGACGACCACTCCCTGCTCGCCCTGAGCGCCGTCGGCGCCCTGCGCTTTCGCGTCACCTTCGGCGATCCGGTCGACTCGAGCCCCACGCTGGGCACGGACGGCACGATCTACGTCGGCGCGGACGGCCTCTATGCCGTAACCCCGGCCGGCAACGTGCGCTGGCATTTCGCCACCGCCGGCCACATTCGCTCGTCACCGGCGCTCCATCCCGACGGCTTCCTGGTCGTCGGCACCCCCGAAGGCAGCGTCCTGGCCGTCGGCTTCGATGGCGTCGAGCGCTGGCGCACGGCGGCGGGCGCGAGCATCGACTCGAGCGCCTCCATCGCCGACGACGGCACCATCTACATCGGCACGGATCGCGGCGAACTGCTCGCCCTCGACCACGGCGGCACGATCCTCTGGCGCTACGCCACGGGTCGCGACGTGCGCGCGACGCCGGCCATCGCCCCCGACGGCACCATCGTCGTCGGCTCCTATGACGCCCACGTCTACGCCATCGCTCCCAACGGCACTCTGCGCTTCCGCGTGGAGACCGGCGGGCGCGTGCGCTCCTCGGCCCGGATCGATCCCTCGGGACGCATCTACGTGGGCTGCCAGGACGACATCCTCTACGCCATCGCCCCGGACGGTGAGGTGCTTTGGCGCCACGACCTGGGCGAGGACATCGACTCCACACCGGCCATCGACGCCGACGGAACCCTCTTCGTGGGCAGCGACGACGGCGCACTTCACGCGCTGCGTTGACCCACTTCCCCAACCAAGATTTCACGGAAACCCTACATGTCCTCCATCGATCCCGAGGCCGTCTTCGACGCCCTCCAGAACTCCTCCGGTAAGAACGCCGGGGGTCAAGCCGCCGGCAAGAACACGCGCGGCATGCACCTCGCCGAGCTCAGCTCGCGCCTGGGCCTCACGCGCGCCGATCGCGGCGCCATGCTCGAAGCCCTCGACACGCTCGTCGCGGACGATCGCGTGCACGAGCTCCCCGGGCGACGCTTCCGCCTGGGCAAGACCAAGTCCGTGGCCACGGCCGCGCGCCTCGAGGGCTACCTCTTCGTCCACCCGCGAGGCTTCGGCTTCGTCACCGCCGAAGACGGCGGCCCCGACGTCTTCATCCCGCCGCCCTTCCTGGGCGCGGCCCTGCACGGAGACCGCGTCGAGGTCACGACCAAGCCCGGCCCCAAGGGGCGCGAAGGCGCCGTCGTGGGCGTCCTCTCGCGTCGGCCCGCGCGCGTCACGGGCATCCTGCAGCGCGATCGCAGGGAGAACCTCTTCCTCCCCGACGACGTGCGCCTGCGGAGCCCGATGCGCATCGACGGCGGGCTGCCGGACGGCGCCGAGGCCGGCTCCGTGCTGGTCGCCGACATCGTGGGCTTCCCGCAGGACGAGTACGAGAGCTGCGTCGTGCAGGTCCGCGAACTGCTGGGCGCCGAAGGCGTCGCGCAGGTCGAGGCCGCCCGCATCCTGGTGCGCGAGGGCGTCGAGGAAGACTTCGACCGCCTGGCCCTGGCGGAAGCCGCGGCGCTGCCCAACCACGTGCTGGCCAGCGAGCGCGAAGGTCGCGAAGACCTGCGCGAGATGCACCTCGTCACCATCGACCCGCCGGACGCCAAGGATCACGACGACGCCCTCTTCGCGGAGCGCCTGCCCAAGGGTGGCTACCGCGTGGTCGTGGCCATCGCCGACGTCTCCCACTACGTGGCGGAGGGCACCGCCCTCGACGCCGCGGCGGAGGCCCGAGGTGTCAGCATCTACCTGCCATCGCGCTCCATCCCGATGCTGCCTCGCGAGATCTCCAGCGGCATCGCCTCGCTCGTGCCCAACGAGGATCGTCTCTGCCTGGCCGTCGAGGTGGAGCTCTCGAGTCGCGGCAAGGTGCGCTCCCTCCGCTTCATCGAAGGCGTGATGCGCTCCAGCGCGCGCCTGACCTACGAGACCGCGGCACGCGCGCTCGGCCTGACCGAAGAGGGGAAGGTGTCGCCCGAGGCGAGCGCCCACCTCGAGCTGCTCGAGACCCTGCTCGAGATCTCGCGCCTCTTGCGCAGCAGTCGCATGAAGCGCGGCGCCCTCGACTTCGACCTGCCCGAACCGAAGGTCATCTTCGACGACGCGGGCCAACCCAAGGACGTCGTCCGCTCGCGCAAGGATCCCGGAATTCGCGAGGCCTATCGCCTGGTCGAGGAGATGATGCTCCTGGCCAACGAGGTGGTCGCAACCGAGCTGTCGGCGCGCAAGCTCCCGGCCATCTATCGCGTCCACGGAGCGCCGGACGAGGACAAGCTCGAGCTCTTCGCCCAGCTCGCGTGCTCCCTCGGCTTCGACCTGGACGTCGAGCAAGCGAAGGATCCGAAGCACCTCACGAGCTTCCTCGCGCGCATCGATGGCTTGCCTGAAGCCCCTGTCCTCCGTTACCTCCTCCTCCGCGCCATGCAGCAGGCCATCTACGACATCACGCCCGCCGCCGGACACTTCGGTCTCGCGGCGCCGGACTACCTGCACTTCACCTCGCCGATTCGTCGCTACCCCGACCTCACGGTGCATCGGGTGGTGCGCAGCGCCGCGCGTGAGCAACGCGTGGACTCCGCCACGCTTCGACCCTATCTGCGCAAGGCCGCCGCCGACGCGAGCCGGCTCGAACGCCGGGCCATGAGCGCCGAGCGCGACGTGGTCTCCGTCTATCGCACGCTGGTCATGCGCGATCGCGTCGGAGAGGTCTTCGACGCGACCATCACGGGCACGACCGACTCCGGATTCTACGCCGCTCTGGATGAGCCCTTCGTCGAGACCTTCACCTCGGTGACGCGCCTCGAGGGCGACTTCTTCGAGCTCGATCGCCTCGGCATCCGCCTGACGGGCTTCCGCACCGGGCGCTGCTTCACCCTGGGCGACCGCGTGCGCCTGCGCATCGAAGAGGTCAGCCTGACGCGGCGCGAGATCGTCGCCGCCCCGGAGGACCTCCCGCCGGCCGGGACGAATCCCCCGGAGGCGCGCGGACGCGGCAAGCCCAGCGATCGACGGGGCGGGTCCCAGAAGGACACGCGACGGAGCGGGTCCAAGAACGACGCACGACCGGGAGGGCCCTCGAAGGGCGCTCCGAAGAAGGCGAAAAAGCGGGGAGCAGGCCCAGATGACGAGCGCGCCGGCAGCCGTCAACGACGTGGCGGCAGCAGCGGCGCCAAGAAGAAGAGAAGGCGATGAGCAAGAAGGTCAAGACTCCGAGCAGGCTGTCCCAGATGGCGCGAAGCGTCCCCGAGATGATCGCGTTCAAGCGGGATGGCGGGGCTCTCGAGGCCACCGAGCTCGAAGCTTTGATCCAGGGATTCGTCACGGGAGAGGTGGCCGACTACCAGATGACGGCGCTGGCCATGGCGATCTTCTTCCGCGGCATGACCGCCGAGGAGACCGCCGCGCTCACCCTCGCCATGCGCGACAGCGGCGACGTCCTGGACCTGTCGAACATCCCTGGATTCAAGGTCGACAAGCACTCCACTGGAGGCGTCGGCGACAAGGTGAGCATCTGCCTCGCCCCCATGGTCACGGCCTGCGGTCTGCGCGTGCCCATGATCAGCGGACGCGGCCTGGGCCATACGGGCGGCACGCTCGACAAGCTCGAGGCCATCCCTGGCTTCAAGGTCGACACGACGACCAAGCGCTTCATCCGTCAAATCGAGAAGATCGGCTGCGCGCTGATCGGTCAGACCGCGGATCTCGCCCCGGCCGATCGACGCCTCTACGCCCTGCGCGACGTCTCGGCCACGGTCGAGTCGATCCCACTGATCACCGCGAGCATCCTGTCCAAGAAGCTGGCCGAGGGCATCGATGCCCTGGTGCTCGACGTGAAGGTCGGCGAGGGCGCCTTCATGAAAACCGAGAAGCAAGCGCGCGAGCTGGCCGAGTCCATCGTCCGCGTGGGACGACACGCGGGCAAGAAGGTCAGCGCCCTGCTCACGCGGATGGACGCGCCTCTGGGCCACGCCGTGGGCAACGCCGTGGAATCCGCCGAGGCCTTCGCCGTGCTCTCGGGCGGTGGGCCCGACGATCTGGTCGAGTGCACCTTCGCTCTGGGAGCGGAGATGCTGCGTCTCGCGGGCGTCGCGAAGTCGGAGGCCGCGGCCCGCAAGATGCTGGCCAAGGTGATCGAAGACGGCAGCGCCGCGCGCAAGATGCAGGAGGTCGTGAAGGCGCAAGGCGGCGACCCCCGCGTCGTGCTCGAACCGGATCGACTGCCTTCGGCGCCTCACGCGGTGATCATCCCGAGCCCCAGCTCCGGCTACGTGAAGAGCATCAACGCGCGCGAGATCGGGCTCACGGCGGTGCACCTCGGCGCCGGACGCACGCGCGCCGACCAAGAGGTCGATCCAGCGGTCGGCATCCTGCTGGACAAGAAGCCCGGCGACGAAGTCTCCCAAGGCGAGCGCCTGGCGCGCATCCTGGTGCGCAACCGAGCCGCGGCGCGAGCCGTGACCGGACGCATCCTCGAGGCCTACACGATCACGCAGAGGCGTACCGCGCCGCTGCCCCTCGTCATCGACACGATCCGGCGCTGACGGAAGGCTCGCTGCCCGATCAGTTCGGCGGGCCGGCCATGATGGCGCGTCGCACGGCAGCGAGCGGCGCGTCGTCGTCCAGCGTGACGCTGCCGTCGGACGCGACGTGCACGCCCAGACGCTCAAGCAACGGCGCCGTGGCGGGGAAGTCGGCGCGCGCCGACCACGCTTCGCCCATGGGCGCGAGCACTGGGGCACCGAGCGCTCGGTCGAGCGTGCGCAGCGCCGTGGTGGCGGGCATGGTGCCGGTCGTCTGGCGAAACACCGGACCTTCAGCGCACAAGAGCGCGTCGAGGGAGCTCGGCCGCGAGCGCGTCCGCAGGCGCACGTCGGCCGCGAGCGCGAACGCCATCCCGCTCCAGTACACGCGACGGAAATGCCCCGTCTCGCGCATGGACGCAGCCGCCTGCGAGAGGCTCAGCGCACCCTCGTCCTGTGCGTCCGCAGCCCCTCGCACACAGCCGTCGACGATGCGCGCCCAGGCGGTCTCTTCGTCCTCCAGCCCGGCGCGCACACGCGTCACCTCCTGGTAATAGGTCGCGAAGCCCTCGGAGAGCCAGGCGTCGCGGCGGTCGATCAAGGGCAGCAGCAGATGCGAGAGTTCGTGGGGCGCGACCCAATGACGGCGCACGTCCTCTTCGCTGGCGTCCGCGCGCACGAGCAGCATCACGGAAGCCCCGCCGCCGCGACGCACCAGGCCGAAGGCGATGGGATCCGGCGGCTCCCCATCCATCTCCGGACCCACGGGGACGACGACCACATCGAGACTCGACACGGGGAAGTGACCGCAGACGCTGGACACGGCTCGGATGTCTCCCGTGATCGCGCGCACGAGCCCGTCGAGGCCAACGGCCAGCTCTCCGGGCAGCACGGCCAGGTCCACCTGCACACCGTCGGCCTCGAATTGTCGGCGGGAGAACACGCCCAACGCCACGTGGCCCGGCAGCTCGAGCGCCGACGCGGGCAGCGACGTGCGCGCGCCGTCGCCTCCCCACGGCAGCGACGCCGAAGCGTGAGACGGAAGGCGGAGCTCCAACGACGCGACGCTCGGCGCACTCGGGCGCAGCAGCCACGCGTCCTGCGACGTGAGCAGCGCCTCGCCCTCGTGCGAGGCCGCGAAGCCGCGGGCGCCGAGCTCGAAGCGGTAGTGCACGCATTCGTCAGCTGCGAGCGCTCCGAGCTGCACACCATGGCTCGACCGAGGCAGGACGCGGCCCTCTCGAGTGCGCACGGGTCCGAGCAGCGCAGGACCCTCCCCGGCGATGGGCCGCAGGTCACGAGGCGCACGGCCGTCGAAGCAGATCTGCGTGTGCCCGCTGTGCAGATCGGGCTCGAAGGTCACCTGGTAGCGCACAGAGAGCGGCCGGGAGTCGGCCGCGTGCGGGGCCGTTGGAGCGCTCGGCAGGCAGCCAATCGGCAACATCAAGAGCGCGAGGACGCAAGCCCGCGCCAGGTGCAAACTCACAGGCAGCGCCCGGAGGTGACGCAGCAGCGCGACGTTTGTTGGGCGATAAGCTATAGAAATCATTTACGAATCTCGATTTTATGGGACCGCTACAAAGCGCGTGAAACTTCTCAAAGGGTCGTGCATACTCCCTCTCACCTCGCGGCGTGGCGCCTCGGGGGATGACAATTTCCTTTGCAGCCTAAGCATTCGCATTGCTAGCGTACGCGGCGGTTGCACTCCACCGAAGTATCAGGGGATTGTCTCCTGAGGGTGGGGATGGGATCCGTCTGGAAACCGATTCTTCGGAGGTAGTGAATTATGAACTCAGCACTCAAGCATACGCTCATCGCGATGGCGACCGCTTCCCTCGGCCTTGCGGCCGGTTGTGGCAGCAGTAGCGCGGATGACGCCTCGGGCAGCGAAGCCTCCCAGGGCGGTGACACGGCCGGCGAGGCCTCCTGCGGCGCCGGCTCCTGCGGCGGCGAAGCTGGTGGCGCGGCCACCGGTGGTGACACGGCGGCTCCCGCGGACGGCGCAGCCCCTGCGGACGGCGCAGCTGGCGACGCGGCCGGCGGCGAGGCTTCCTGTGGCGAAGGCTCCTGCGGCTGAGCCGCTCGAGTGACCCCTTCGGGGGTACGAACGCGGTGCCGCGGCGTCGATGACGTCGCGGCATCGTCGTCTCTGGCGGTAGTCCTCTCGGGCAGGGTCCTCTTTGGCAGCCCGGTCGGCGCAACGAAACGCCCCGCCCGACGTACGGGGAGCGAGGATTA
>JAACVI010000034.1 GCA_009992505.1 Myxococcales bacterium | reverse complement strand
TGCAGGTCATCGGCGACACCACCACCCTGTTGACCTCACCCGTGGGCTACGTGCCTGCCGGTGCAGCGCGCATCGTGCTCTCGGGCCACGACCTCAACCCCGCGCCGGATCACCGCGTGGCCGGATTGAGCAGCCTCGACATCGCGGCGACTCGCTGTGACATCCCCACCGGCTGGGGAGCCCGCGAGAGTTTCGTGCTGCGTGAGCATGGCGGCGGCGGGACGATCGACCCGCCCGTCTCCGCGCTCAGCTTGGTCGTCGACGACTCGGGCGTGTGGCACGCCGCGCTGGTGATCGACAACCAGCTCTTCCTCGCTCAGCGCCCTGGGACCATCCCGAGCGAGCTCACCCTGACGGGTGCTCTCGACAACCCGGTCTTCGATCCCGAACCCGGAAACGTGCTGGGTAGCCCTGCGTTCTATGCCTCGCCCGAGAACACTTCCCCGATCGTGCTCATGCCCGTCGCGACCGCCGACGGAACGTTCTTGATGCGTGCGAGCGTGACGACGCCCACGATCACCAGCGCCGACTTCACGACGCTGCTCGCGCCAGACACGGAGATCGCGGCCTACGATTCGGTGACGCTGGCGCGCGTGAACGCCACGCACGTGGCGATGATCGTGCGGCGAACGCAGCGCGACGGCAGCATCGACTACGGTGTGTACGACGCCTCGAGCGACGTCACGAGCCTCATGGAGCTGCCGGGTCTGCACCTCAACGACGCCCTCGCCGCGAGCGCGGCGCCGGGCTTCGACGCCGACGAAGTCGCGGGCCTCGCCCTGGTGGGCCAGGACCACGCGTGGCAGCTCTACTACGCACGTCGCCAGGGCGCGCGCTGGTCGATCGGGCTCTTGGTCTCGGACGATCTCGTCTACTTCCGCCACGCCGCGGATGGCGACAGCGTGCTGCTCTCGGACGGCTCGGCGCGGGAGAGCGTCGGGGTGCGCGGGCCGTCCGTCGTCTTCGACGACGAGCGCGTGACCCTCAGCTACATCGGCCTCGACGGAAGCGTCTCCTGGCCACGCTTCACGACGCGTCGCGCCACCAGCGAAGCCGTCTGGCTGCGCTGAGTCCGCGCTCGAGCGCTCCCCACCTACGGCGGAGTCGCGGCGGGCTCGAGGCCCGAGACGCGATCAGTAGGCGATTGGATCGCCCGTGTAGACGGCGTCGAAGTCCGACATGTGGACATTCCCCAGCGCATGCAGCGCGTCGTCGTTCCAGCGATCGTCCGGTACGCCGGTGACGTAGCCGTCGGAGCCCGTGTCGGCGACCATCAGGCCGAAGCGCTTCATGGCGCGCAGCATCACCTGCACCTCGGGCGCGAAGCTCGACACGTCGAAGTCCGCGTGGAGACGCAGGCGCAGGCCCATGGGCGGAGCGTTCGGGTCCGTGCCGCCACGTCCGTCGGAGTGGCTCGCGGGCCGGATGAAGGCGCGCTGGGCGCCGCTGACGGTGACCCGAAGGGCGTGCAGGATCTCTCCGGCCTCGACGGCCTCGTCGTAGCGCACGAGGCCGGGCAAGATCGCCAGGCCCGCGGCGTCGGCGCTGGTCCAGCCCTCCGGTCGGACCTCGTTCATGTCGAGGTGCCAGATCGCGCCCGAGCCCGCCATCCAGCCGCCTGCGTCGGGGTAGGCGTCGAAGAGCTCGTAGAGCGTGCAGCTGCCCGTCTCGAGCACGAGCACGTGACGGTCGCCATCACCCGCGCTGCCGCCCTCGATCGGTGCGTCGGCGGGGACGGGATAGGGCCCCGGATCGCTCTCGTCGGCGTAGAGGAAGCTCATGGGCACGCGCGGCTGACCCGCGCCGACGACCACGTAGGGGATGCCGTTCGGCGCGCCCATGTAGGGGGCACCGAAGTCGGGATGAAGCCCCGTGCCCGCGCCCATGGACGCGATGAAGGCGTCGGAGCGCGGGTGCACGTCGGCGCCGGAGATGTCCGTGTTCCACGGGTTGTCCGCCGGAAACATGGGGCAGCCCGCGAGGGAGGGCGCCACGGCCACGCCACCGTCCGGCGCGGGTGCACCATCGACGACGCCGGAGTCGGTCACGCCGGAGTCGGTCATGGCGGAGTCGGTCATGGCCGCGTCCGAAGGAGGCGCCGAGCCGTCCACGAGCGCGGCGTCGGGCCCGGGCCCGGCGTCGGACGCACCCGACCCTCCCCCACAAGCGAAGAGGCCAAACAGGAGCGCCGGCGCGAGCCGACGGACACGGGAGGGGAGCGTCATGAAGCCGAGGATAGCGCATGTGGGCCGGGCGCTCGCAGGGGGACAGACGCGGCCGCCTTGGCGTAGCATCGGCGTCGCCATGTTGCGTCCAGCCCAGCGCGTCGTCCGCCGAGTCGGGGACGAACTCCACCTGCCGGGCCTCGCGAGCGCCCACAGTCACGCCTTCCAGCGCGGCCTGCGCGGGCTCACGCAGCGACGATCCCCCGCGGGCATGGGCGACTTCTGGTCCTGGCGCGGCTTGATGTACCACCTCGCGGAGCAGCTCTCGCCCGAGGACGTGTTCCGTCTCTCGCGCTTCGCCTTCGCGGAGCTGGCGCTCAGCGGCGTCACGGCCGTCGGTGAGTTCCACTACCTGCATCATCAGGCGGACGGGACGCCCTACGCCGATCGACTCGAGCTCGCGGACGCCGTCGTGCGCGCCGCGCGGGACGTGGGCCTGCGCATCACCTTGCTGCGCGTTCTCTACGCCCGAGCGGGTGCCGGCCGCGCGCCGGGGGGAGCGCAGCGCCGATTCTCGGATCTGCGCGTGGAAGACGGACTCGCAGACGTGGAGGCCCTCGCCGCGCGCTATGCCCAAGACCCGTGCGTCGCCGTCGGCGTCGCCCCCCACAGCGTCCGGGCCGTGCCACGAGCGTGGTTGGGTGAGGCCGCGCGCTTCGCCTCGGCGCGCGCCTTGCCGCTGCACGCGCACGTCTCGGAGCAGCGCGCCGAGCTCGAGGAGTGTCGGGCCGAACACGGCATGACGCCCGTCCGCCTGCTGTCCGAAGAGGGCGCCCTGTCAGCGCGCTTCGTCGCCGTCCACGCCACGCATCTCGAAGCGGGCGAGGCCGAGCTGATGGGGGGCGCCCACGCCTTCGCCTGCATCTGCCGGACGACCGAGCGCGACCTGGGCGACGGGCTAGCAAACGTCGCGAGCATGGCCGACTGCGGCGTGCGCATCTGCCTGGGCGTGGACAGCCACGCCTCGAGCTGCCCCTTCGAGGAGGCGCGCGCGGTGGAGCTCGACGAGCGCACGCGCGCGGAGGGGCGCGTCGTCGCGGCGGAGGCCAGCGCCTTGCTGCGCGCAGCGACGGCCGACGGCTACGCTGCCCTCGGCCTCGACGGACGCGAGGCAGAGGACGAGATCGTCCTCGACGCTCATGACCCGGCTTTGGCGGGCGCCCAGCCGGACACGCTCGACGAGAGCGTCGTCTTCGGCGCGGGCGCGCGGGCCGTGCGCGAGGTGAAGGTCGCGGGCCGAGACGTCGTGCACGAGGGCCAGCTCGTGCTCGACTACCAGGGCGCGCGGGAGGCCTTCGAGGCCTGCCTGAAGAAGCTTCTCGCGCGCTAGAGACACGCGCGAGCGCAAGGGCTCAGCCCTTGCTGATCTTGCCTTCCTTGTGCGACGTGTGCTTCTTGCACGCCGCGCAGTACTTCTTGGTCGTGAACTTCTCGGGCATGTTCCGCTTGTTCTTGTCCGTGACGTAGTTGTCACGCTTGCACTCTTCACAGCTGAGCTTGATCAGGTCACGCATGGGTCGATCCTCGGCAAAGGGGGCCCGAAGGGCCGCTCCTGGAAATGGGCCGCGAGTGTAGCCAGGGGCAGAGCCGCGTCAACCCGAACCGGAAGCCCGCGCAGGGCGCTCGCGGCCGACGCTCCAGCCCGACGCTCGACGCCTAGGCCGCGCAGGCCGACGAGTAGGAGCACACACAGGCACCACAATCTCTGGGGTTGAGATGGAAGGTGACCCAGGCGCCGCTTCGGCAGACCTGCGAACCCCAGGTCCCGAAGCTGGTGATGTTCACGCAGCGCCAAGTCTCCGCGGGGATGCCGGGACACGGGTCGCCGTTATTGGCCGAGACCATCATGTGGCCGGCCTGGCAGTCGACGCAACTGGCGCAGCTCTCGGTCGCGTCGCACGTCCCGTCGCCGCAGCTCGAGGGGCATGCTCCGCAGTCGCCCGAGCAGGAGGTGCAGGTCTCGATGCCATTGCAGCTTCCATCGCCACAGCGCGGGGGGCAGGCGCCGCAATCGCTGGGACAGCTGGTGCAGGTCTCGCTGCCGTTGCAGCTGCCGTCGCCGCAGGTCGGCGCGCAGGCGCCACAGTCCGCGGCGCAGGAGGTGCATGTCTCGGTGCCGTTGCAGCTGCCGTCGCCGCAGGTCGCGGCGCACGCCCCGCAGTCGCTCGGACAGGTCCCGCAGGTCTCGGCGCCATTGCAGGTTCCGTCACCGCAGAAGCAGTCGCCCACGCAGACGAAGTCCGTCCACTCACAGGCCGAGGTGCACGAGCGACGCTGGGTGCCGCACCCGCAGGCCGCTCCCATCTCCGTCGAGCCAGGATCGCAGGCGCCAGCACCCTCGCAGGCGCCATCGTCCACCCAGGTGCCGCCGGTGCAGGTCTGACGCTGCATGCCGCAGCGCGCGCACGGGATCGTGCGCGCGGGTGTACCCGCCGTGCAGTCGCAATCCGTCGGAGCCGTGCAGGCCGCCCACTCCCCGGCGGTGCAGATCTCCACCCCGGCGCCACAAGCACCGCTGCATGGCCGCTCGGCGTTGTCGCGCACCGTCGGATCGGTGTCGTCGCAATCGAGCGCGGTGGACACGCCGTCTCCGTCCGCGTCCATGGCCGCGATCTGGCACAGGCCAGAGATGCAGACCTCGGGCGAGATGCAGGCGGGATCGCAGCCCGAGCTGCCCGAGTCCGTGCGCCCGGCGTCCAGACGCGTCGTGGAGGGAGGAGAGCCACCGTTCGCGCATCCCAGGACGAAGATCATCGGGAGCGCCCAGGCAAGGACGGGACGGACCGGGAAGGAAGCGATGCGCATGCTTGGATTAAGACACGGAGAGGGGGACCTCGTCCAATGCGGTAGCAATCGTAAGTCGACTGACGCCTCATGCAGTGCCGCTGGGGCCGTCGCCGTGGTAGGGTGCGCTGGTCGAAATCCAGTCTAGGAGGAGTGGCCGAGCGGTCGAAGGCGGCGGTCTTGAAAACCGCAGGACCCGAGAGGGTCCCAGGGGTTCGAATCCCTTCTCCTCCGCCAGAACCCACGCACACTCCCGACGAGTTCTCAGCTCTCCTTCTCCGCCTTGCCCCCATGACGCCCGCGAAACGCAGTATGCTCGCCGACACACACCCACACACACGGACCTGTCCACGCTGTGGCACAGCGGTCCAGGCCGAACGCTTCCGTGGAGCGGAAGGCCGAACGACGCTTTGGCGTTGTGGCTGCGGCTGGTGCAACGTGGTCGCGGAGTCGGGGATGATCCCGCGTCCCAGCGCCGAGTCGACCGACAACGCGCGAAAGACGCCGGCGGATCGCGTCCGCGAGTCCGACGACGACGGGTCTGAATAGGTCCTCCGGCGCGGTCACGCCCTTCCACCTCTCGACCGTGCGTGGTAGAGCGCGGACCGAGTCGCCGTTTTCGGCGAGGAGGTAGACATGAGCGAAGCGGTCGAGAAGATCCTGGCAAACTACGCGGGCGAGCCGCCTGCAGTCATCGGCCACCTGCGGCGCATGCTCAACCACGGCCGCATCGGCGGCAGCGGCAAGCTGGTGATCCTGCCGGTGGACCAGGGCTTCGAGCACGGGCCGGCGCGGACGTATGGGCCGAACCCTCCCGGCTACGACCCGGCCTACCACCCCGGCCTCGCGGTCGAGTCGGGCTGCAACGCCTACGCGGCGCCCCTCGGCTTCATCGAGGCGGTCGCGCATCGCTACGCCGGCGAGCTGCCCTTGATCCTCAAGGTGAACAACAGCGACTCGCTCGGCGGACCCGAGGCGCCCTGCTCGGCGTTGACCTCGAGCGTGAAGGACGCCGTGCGCCTCGGCTGCTCGGCGATCGGCTTCACGATCTACCCCGGCAGCGAGCTGCGCAACGAGATGTACCAGCAGGTCCGTGACCTCATCCGCGAGGCTCGGGACGCCGGTCTGCCCACCGTGATGTGGGCCTACGCGCGCGGTGGGATGAGCAGCAAGGGCGAGACGGGCATCGACGTGATCGCCTACTGCGCCCAGATCGCCTGCCAGCTCGGCGCGCACATCGTGAAGGTGAAGCCGCCCACGGAGCACGTGGAGTACGACGTCAGCAAGCCGCTGTACGAGAACATCCCCCACGCCACGCTCGCGGATCGCATCCAGCACGTCGTGCAGTCGGCCTTTGACGGCAAGCGTATCGTGATCTTCTCCGGCGGCGCGGCCAAGGACACGGCCAGCGTCTTGGCCGACATCCAGGCCATCCACGACGGCGGCGGCTTCGGCTCCATCGTCGGCCGGAACGCCTTCCAGCGTCCGCGTGCCGAGGGCATCGAGCTGCTGCACGCGATCCAGGACATCCACACCGGCGCCCGCAAGGCCTGAGTCCGGTCCCAGCGCAAACACCCCGTGGGCACCGCTCGCGGGGTGTTCGCAATTGGGCGTGACGACCGTCCCACCGCCGCCTGGACGTCGACAGAGCGAACCGCACGCGGGCCGGGCAAGCCTCGTCCCCGACGGCGCGACGAGAACCACGTCGACAGCTTCGTTGCGCTAGCGTCTCGATGGACTGCTCAGCGGCCAACCCCCAAGTCTGGGTTCAGACGGGGTCGAGCCGCGAGCGCGCCCGCAGGCGCCGACCGAGCGGTACATCGGTACCGCGACC
>JAACVI010000033.1 GCA_009992505.1 Myxococcales bacterium | reverse complement strand
CGCTCGGTCGGTCGCTGCGGGCGCGCTCGCTCATCGACCCCGTCTGAACCCACGTCGGATACGTGGCCGGGGCCGCTGAGCGGCTTACGTCCTCGCTCCCTCGGTCGCGGTAGCGATCTACCGCTCGGTCGGTCTTCGGGCGCGCTCGCTCATCGACCCCGTCTGAACCCACGTCGGATACGTGGCGTCACGAAAAATGGGGACGCTCCTTGTCACCAGCGTCAGTCCCGAGCTCCCCCACAGCGTTGAAGGCCACGCGTAGGCGCCGGTTCTGCTCGGCGCGGATGATCACCATCAGGCCCGTCAGGCATGCAGTGCCCAGCAGAATGGCGGGGCCCGCGTTGCCCAGGGCGGCGACCGTCAGGATCACCAGGCCGAGTCCGAGACCCAGAAGGCCCGAGAGCAGCTGCGTGCCAATGGCCCGGAGAAACGACATCTTCAGCAGGACCATCAGAAGGGCGGTGGTCAGCACTGCGCTCACCGCCAGCGGCGCGCCCCAGGGCATGTCGGGAATGTGCGTCATGGCCATGCCGGTGGCTCCGGCCACGGCGGCCACGGCGTAGGCGCGTCCCGGGTGCGCGTCTCGATTGCGCCGATCGAATTGGCCGCCCAACCAAGCGTAGACCGAGCCTGTGGCGACGGTGCCGACGATGTACGTGACGACGATCATGAATACGTGAGACATGGAAACCTCCTTGGAAAGTGGCTTCCTTCTCGGTCACGGCCTGCCCGAGTTGCGGGAATTCCGAAGCGGCGCGCCCGACTCGAGCTCGTGCTTAGCTCAGCTCTCCAAGCGGAGGGAGACCTGGCCATCCGGTGGTGGGCCGAGGACCGTGCGCGTGTTGCCGCCTCGATAGCCCACGGCGGATAGATCCGTCTCCTGCTCGAGTCGCACGAGCCCCACCACGGTGACCTCCGCGCCTATGGGGATCGCGATCTCGCGGTAGGCGTAGCCTCCGCCGAAACCGTAGAAGTGGTCGTGGGCTCTGGTGCCATAGAGGTCGAGGTACACCTGGAAGCGCTCGCGCATTTCGTCGCTGCAGCGCCGCTCGACGTTGAACCGGGACGCTCGCTCGATGTGGAAGTCCGCTTCGCCCCGGTCTACGAGCACGCGGGCGCCGACGCTGTCGCGGAGCCAGAACCTCTGGCCGTAGTCGTCCTCGTCGAGAAGCTCGTGGCTGTCGCCTGAGTCGCTCGGCCCCTCGGCGCGCCAGCGCCACCACACCGCGTTGCCCGCGCTCAGCGGCAGCAGCCAGGGGACGCCATCGGGCATGGCGCGGCCCGTGATGGACACCACCTCACCCGGACGGATGTCGTCGAATGCGAAGGTCGCCTTCTTCTTCGGCACGCTCTGGAACAAGGGTCTGTGTAGCCACTCGAAGTCCATTGGCGGGGCCTTTCCGGAAATCACCGCGCCGCCACGAACGCGTCGTGGCGCTGCCGCACGGCGATCTCCTCGGCCGCTGTGCCGCCGAGTTGCGGGAAATCCGCGGCTACTCCTCGGCGAGCAGGTTGCGCAGGGCCTTGAGGTCGTAGCCGAAGGGGCGCTCGTCCTCGGACAGGTAGGCGATCTTCGCGACGGCGATGTCGGTGTCGGCGCGCTCGGTCTCGTCGAGGCCGAGCTGGGTGGCGATCTGGCCGAGCATGGCGGTCTCGTCGGCCGTGATCTCCTGGTCGAGGCGCGTCATCCACGAGCCCACGCCGTAGATGTACAGGCGATCCGAGCGCGTCAGCCCCGTGAGGTCCAGCTGGCCGAGCGTCGTGGGCTCCTTGGTCGCGGCCTCGATGGCCTCGATCTCCTTCAGCTCCAGGCCCTCTTCGAGCGCGGCCTTGACCACGGCGTCCGCCTCGTCCGGATCCAGCTGACCATCGGCCCAGCCCACGGCTGCCAAAGCCAGGTACACGTCCAGGCCCAACTTCGTCTGCTCGTCGCTCATGCGCACCTCCAGCGCGTTCTTACCCGCGCAGGCTCGCGGCGCGCAACGTCCCTCGCCTCGCTTGCCATGGGCCGCTCTCGGGCCCATCTCCGCTCGTGGCCCACGGCGTTGCGATGACGCGCTGCGTCGACTAGAAACCGGGCGCGGCGACACTGCGCGCCGACGAAAGAGAGCCAAATCCATGAGTTCCATCGGGATGACCTTCGTGCTCGTCAGCACGCTCTCCTTCTTCTCCTACTCGGTCTTCCGCCGCTGGCGGCAGCTCGGCGTGGGGCAGGCCGATCCCAAGTTCTCCCTGGCGGGCGGCGAGGCGGCCGGGCGCGCCTTCGACACGCTCGTCTACGCATTCGGCCAGCGCAAGATGCCGAACTACCCCGCCGCGGGCTTCGCGCACGCCACGATCTTCTTCGGCTTCCAGGTGCTCTTGCTCAACAGCGTGATGCTCTGGGGCCGCGGCTTCTCGGCCGACTTCGACTTCTGGGGGATCCTCTCCACCGACCACATCGTCGGGCAGGCCTATTCGCTGCTGAAGGACGTCTTCGCCTTCCTCGTCATCGTCGGCACGCTGGTCTTCTTCTACCTGCGCCTGGTCAAGAAGGGCGTCGACAGCGGCGATCCCACGGCGGTGAAGAAGGGCTCGCGCATGACCCTCAGCTTCGAGGCCACCGGCATCCTGATGATCATCTTCACCATGATGCTGGCCGACTTCTTCTACGTCGGCGGCAGGCTGGCGCTGGAGGCGCAGTCGGCGGGTACGGGCGTCGGCTTCCACTGGTACGAGCCCGTCGGCTCGCTCTTCGGGGCAGGCCTGCTCGGCCTGAACTCCACCGCGCTGACCGTGCTCGAGCACGTCGGCTTCTGGTGGCACGCCAGCTTCGTCCTGATCTTCCTGAACATCCTCCCCTACTCGAAGCACTTCCACATCCTCACGGTGTTCCAGAACGTCTTCACTCACGACCGGCACGCGAACGCGCTGCCCAAGGTGGACGACCTCGAGGGCCGCGTGGAGCGCGAGGAGTCGCTCGGGATCGCCAAGATCACCGACCTGACCTGGAACCACATCCTCGACCTCTACACCTGCACCGAGTGCGGCCGCTGCAGCGACAACTGCCCGGCCTACATCACGGACAAGAAGCTCTCGCCCAAGCACCTCACGCTGGCGCTCCGGAACCACCTCTACGCCACCGAGTCAGCCATGTTCTCGCCGGGCGACGCGGTCGAGCGTCCCGGACTCAGCGTCGAAGCTCCCAGCGCCGAGCCCGAGCCGTTGCACGCCCATCCGCCGGCTCCCGAAGGCGGCTACTTCGAGAAGTCCGAGCTGGTCGAGCTCTTGCCCCACGTGCTCCACCCGGACGTGATCTGGGGCTGCACCACCTGCCGCGCCTGCGAAGAGCAGTGCCCCGTGATGATCTCCTACGTCGATAAGATCGTCGGCATGCGACGCGAGGACGTGATGATGAAAAATGAGTTCCCGCCTAGCTTGCAGGGTGCCTTCAACGGCATCGAGACCAACGGCAACCCGTGGAACCTCTCCTCCATGGATCGCGGGGACTGGTCCGACGGCCTCGACGTGCCCGTCTTCGCCGACCACAAGGACGCCAAGGTGCTGTACTGGGTCGGCTGCGCCGCCAGCTACGACGACCGCGCCAAGAAGGTGGCGCGCGCCTTCGTGACGCTCTTGAAGGCAGCGAAGATCGAGTTCGCCATCCTCGGTGGTGAGGAGACGTGCACGGGCGATCCCGCGCGTCGCGCCGGCAACGAGTACCTCTTCCAGATGATGGCGGAGCAGAACATCGAGACGCTGAACGGCTACGGCGTGGACAAGAAGACGGTGGTCACGGCGTGTCCCCACTGCTTCAACACGCTGGCCAACGAGTACCCCGACTTTGGCGGTCACTACGACGTCGTGCACCACGCAGAGTTCCTCAACGGGCTGCTCGTCGCGGGCAAGCTCACGCCGACGCAGGCCGTGAAGGGCAAGGTCGTCTACCACGACAGCTGCTACCTCGGCCGCTACAACAAGGTCTACGAGTCGCCGCGCCAGATCCTCGAGGCCATCGAGGGCATCGAGCTGGTCGAGGTTCCCTACTGGAACAAGAACAAGGGCCTGTGCTGTGGCGCCGGTGGCGCGCAGATGTTCATGGAGGAGCAGGGCGAGCAGCGCATCAACACCAAGCGCACGCTGCAGCTGCTCGACACCGGCGCGGACACCATCGCCAGCGCCTGTCCCTTCTGCATGACCATGCTCACGGATGGCCTGAAGCAAGAGGAGAAGGACGAGGCCGTCGCGCAGCGCGACCTGGCCGAGATCCTGGTCGAGGCCTGTGGTCTCCAAGGTCGCGTCTCGGCGGAAGCGGCGGAGTAGCCGCAACGGTCTAGCGCGTTCGTCGCGGTTGACAGTGTGCGCGACCGGCGCGGATGCTGCGGCCATGTCGGGTTTCTCAGGGGCCCTGCTCTTGCAGGCGGCGGACGGCGCGGCGGACTTGCCCGGTGGCTACGGCGTGGCGCTCTTGCAGTCGCTCCTGGCCCTGGCCGCCGTCAGCGTGCTGGCGTGGGTCGTGATCCGTTGGGCCGCGCAGCGCGGCGCTCGCTTCGGCTCTTCGTCGCGCGTGAAGGTGCTCGAGCGGGCAGGTCTCGACGCACGGCGCTCGCTCTATCTGGTCGAGGTGGGCGACCGCGTCTTGCTCGTCGGCGTCGGTGACGGTGGCGCGCCCTCTCTGCTGACCGAGGTGGATCCCGCGACACTGCCCGAGCTGCCGCCCGCCGCGAGCGTGCGCTTCCGCGACGTCCTCGCGCGCATGCGTCGCAAGGACTGACGCCCCTACAGCACGGGCAGTCGGTGACGCGCCACCTTCGGCTCCGCCGCCGCGTACTCGGTCGTGCGTGTGGCGACGGCGTCGGGGCGCACGTCCTCGGGTCGCAGCTCCCACGCCTTGGCCACGTCGCGATCGAAGAGGTGCGTCGGGCGCACGTTACCGAGCGCAGCCAGCATGATCGTGCGCACGCCTGGGTTCGACTCTTCGAGCTGATGCAAGAGCACGGTCATGGCGTCGCGCTTCAGACCATCCTGCGAACCACAGAGGTTGCACGGCATGATGGGAAAGGCCTCGAGCTCGGCCAACTCCGCGATCTCCGACTCGGCACACTCGATCAGCGGACGGATCACGCGGAAGCGTCCGTCGTTCGTGGTGTAGCCCGGCGGCATCGCCTGCAGGCGTCCTTCGTACATCAGGTTCATCAGGAAGGTCTCGAGCGAGTCGTCGCGATGATGGCCGAGGGCGATGGCGGTGCAGCCCAGGCGCTCGGCGGCGGTGTAGAGGATGCCGCGGCGCAGACGTGAGCACAGGGAGCAGTAGGTCGCGCCTTCTTCGATGCGATCCGTGACCACGGTGTAGGTGTCCTCGGACAGGATCTCGTAGTCGACCTCTTGCGCCTTCAGCCACGCCTCGAGCTTCTGGCCATCGTAGCCGGGCTGCTTCTGGTCGAGATGCACGGCGACCAGCGAGACGCGAAAGGGCAGCCGCCGAACCAGCGAGGTCAGGAGGTGGAGCAGCGTGTAGCTGTCCTTGCCGCCGCTCACCGCCACCATCACGCGATCGTCGGGACGCAATAGTTCGAACTTGTGGCAGCTC
>JAACVI010000557.1 GCA_009992505.1 Myxococcales bacterium | reverse complement strand
GGACCAAGAACACGACCATCTCGGCGATGTTGGTGGCGTGATCGGCGATGCGCTCCAGGTATTTCGCGCAGGAAGCCACGCGCATGCCGGCGGAGACGCGCTCCGAATTGGCCTGCATGAAGGCGAGGCTCTCCATCAGCACCTCGCCGTAGAGCGCGTCCACGCCGTCGTCCATGCGGAAGACCTCTTCCGCGGCCTTGGCGTCCTCGTGCACGAAGGCGTCGAGCGCGGCGTGCAGCACGGCGCCCGCGAGCTTGGCCATCTGGGGCAGGTGCTGGGCCGGCGCGGGCAGCTCCGCCAGCTCCGCCAGCTCCTGACCACGCTCGGCGACGTTCACGGCCTCGTCGCCGATGCGCTCGAGATCCGTCACGACCTTCACCGCCGTGATCGTGAAGCGCAGATCGCGACCCACCGGCTGACGCAGGGCCAGGATGCGCACGGCCATATCGTCGATGCTCAGCTCGTCCGCGTTGGTGCGCCGATCGAGGTTGATGACCTCCTCGGCCAGCTCGGTGTTCTGCTCGAGCACGGCGCGCGCGGCCATGTGGACCATGCGCTCGCAGCGTCCGCCCATGGCGAGCAGCTGCTCCTTGAGCTGGCGTAGCTCGGCTTCGAATTCCTGACTGGTGTGAGCGAGCATCGGGGTCATTCTAGCACCGGAAGAGTGATCCGAGAGCTTCGGTTCTGGGATTCGAGCGACATCAACCGAAGCGTCCGGTGATGTACTCCTCCGTGCGGGACTCACGAGGGCGGGTGAAGATCTGGTCCGTCTCGCCGGATTCGACCAATTCGCCCATGTAGAAGAAGGCCGTGTAGTCGCTGATGCGGGCGGCCTGCTGCATCGAGTGGGTGACGATGACGATGGCGTAGTTCTCCTTCAGCTCGCGGATCAGCTCCTCCGCGCGCGCGGTGGCGATGGGATCCAGCGCCGAGGTCGGCTCGTCCATCAGGATCACCTCGGGTCGCACGGCCAGGCAGCGCGCGATGCACAGCCGCTGCTGCTGACCGCCGCTCAGCCCGAGGGCGCTCTCGTCCAGGCGATCCTTCACCTCGTCCCAGA
>JAACVI010000556.1 GCA_009992505.1 Myxococcales bacterium | reverse complement strand
CCATGTCTATTGGACAGCGAACGAGCTAGCACGGGGGGGGGCGCAAGGGAGAAACCGAAATGAAAGTCGTTATTGTGTGACGAACGTCATGCCGGAGGCGTGGATATGTTCTCCGAAAATGAACATCGTGCACTGTCAGCGGATGCACGGACTGGGGATTGATCGCCCTGCGGCTTCTCGAGCGGCACCAGGAGCGCATGGGCCAACCAGTGCAGGTGCGCGCGACGTTTGGCGATGCCCAGCCCTCGGTGCTACGCTTGCTCAACCCTTCCGCTCGCTGGTCTCGCAGCTTCGGAGGACCCCGCATGCAAATGAACCTACGAATCGGGTCTGCGCTGATCCTCGCCTGCACGGCGGGACTGGCCTGCACGGCGGTATTGGGCTGCACGGCGGCGCATGGGACGGACGCTGGGCCGTTGGATTCGGGCGTGGACGCGCATTCGGACGCGGCCCCACACGACTCGGGGCTGGACGCGCATGGCGACGCCGGTCGTCCGTGCGTCGCTCCTTGCCAGTGCACCGAGGATGAGGAGTGCATGGCGGGTCATTGCGTGTATTTCGGACCGAATCAGCATCCCTATGTTTGCTTGCTGACTCCGAACGACGCGGGGACGCAGTGTCCGTGCGGCGTCGGAACGTGTGAAGCGGATGCGGTGACCGGTCGCGGCTGCTGCGTTGGCGCGGATGGTCACATCGCCGCGGAGCTCGGCGACCCGGCCTGCGCGCCGTAGGCGTAGCGCCGTCGATTGGGCCTAACTGGCCCGACTCCTGGCAGGGCACGCTGCGACAGGCTCCGTCCACGACCTCGGTGTAGGCTGCGCCCCGTGAAGCGCGAATCGCTGCCCATGGACGATGCTCTGCCGCGGCTCGTGCGCGAGGCGCTGTCGCGTCGGCGGCTGCTCCTGGTGGCGGAGGCGGGCGCGGGCAAGACGACGCGTCTGCCGGCGGCGTTGCTCGACGCGAAGGAGCTGGGCGACGGCGTGGTTCTGGTGGCGCAGCCGCGGCGCATCGCGGCGCGCATGGCGGCGCGGCGGGTGGCGGAGGAGCTGGGCGAGTCCGTGGGCGAGCGCGTGGGCTA
>JAACVI010000555.1 GCA_009992505.1 Myxococcales bacterium | reverse complement strand
CCGGCCGGGGTGTCGCCGATGATGATCTCGACGTCGATGGGGATCGACACGCCATCCACGGAGGGCGGCTCGGGAATCGTCGGGCGGTCGTAGGACATGGTCGCCATGCGGGGCGGGCGCGCCTGCTCGATGGTGTCGCGCTGTCCCGTGCTCGCCAGCGGATCGATGGGCTGGCTGCCCGCGACCGGGGTGGGCTCTCGGACCTCGGAGAGTCCGCCCCAGCGCTCGTCGCTGCCCAGGAGCTCACTCACGCGCGAGAGCTCATCGAGGAAGTGGAAGGCGTCGCGGAAGCGATTGGCCGGATCCTTCTCCAGGCATTGCAGGATCAGCCTCTCCATCGGCTCGTCCACACCCGGATGGCGTTCGTGCGGCGGAATCGGCAGCTCCGTCACGTGCTTCACCAGCAGGTCGCCGGGGTACTCGTAGTCGAAGGGCAAGGCGCCGGTGACCATCTCGTACAGGATCACGCCGAGGGAGTAGAGGTCCGCGCGTCCGTCGATGTGGGTCGACTGGATGTACTCGGGCGCGATGTAGCCCGGCGTGCCGAAGATCTGTTGGCTGCCCGTGAGGGAGGGCGCGTCTAGGATCTTGGCGATGCCGAAATCCAGCACCTTCACGCCTTCGACGCCCTCCTTGTGCTGGACGATCAGGATGTTGTCGGGCTTGAGGTCCCGATGGACGACGCCCATCTGATGGGCTCGGCTGAGCGCGCTGGCGATCTGTCCGGCGATGTGGATGGCGCGCGTGGCGCTGAGCGGGCCGTGCTCGAGCAGGCGATGCAGCGGCTCGCCCGCGACGTACTCCATGACCAGGTAGACGAGACCGTCCTCGCCCTCGCCGAAGTCCGAGATGTCCACGATGTTCGCGTGGTTGATGCGGTTGACGGCGCGCGCCTCGCGGATGAAGCGGTCGCGTTGGATCGGATCGCGGGCCAGGTCGCGCCGCAGCGTCTTCACCGCCACCAGGCGGTCGATCATGATGTGCCGCGCCAGGTAGACGCTGGACATGCCGCCGCGCCCGAGGCGGGAGATCAGTCGGTAGCGCCCCGCGACCGTGCGACCGATCAGCGGGTCCTTGATCGCG
>JAACVI010000554.1 GCA_009992505.1 Myxococcales bacterium | reverse complement strand
TGGCGCGCTCGCGTTGTCGCTCGAACTCGGCGGCCTCGGCGCGTTCCCACTCGGCCTCGGCCTTCTCCTGCTCGCGCTCGGCCCTGGCCTGCTCGCGTTGCCGCTCGAACTCGGCGGCCTCTGCGCGCTCCCACTCGGCATCGGCGCGCTCCCTCTCGGCCTCGGCGCGCTCCTTGTGTGAGGGGACGAGGTGTCTCCCCGCTGGATCGGTGGCGAGCCTGAGAGCTGGGGCGTTGTGGGTGGGTACGATGGTGAGCCAGGCGTTGAGGGCGGGCGACCAGACGGGCCCCTGGCCGAGGTGGGTTCGGGTGAGGGCGCCCTTGCGATCACGAGTGAAGTGCTGAAGCGGCTGGCGGATGCCGCAGTCGTCCTGGTCGAGTCCGGGGAGTGTGGGCTGGCGTGCGGCGGGCTGGTCGAAGATGATGAGCTCGTCCACGCCGAGCTTGTCGTAGTGGGGGGGCGCTTCGTAGTAGTCCTTCTTCCATCGGTGGGAGACGAACTCGAAGGCGACGCGTGGGGCGTGTATGCCCGGCAGCCAGGTCTGGAAGGTGTCGGGGAATGGCCTTGAGGGTGGGTCGTCGAGCAGGTAGACGTCCGGTGCGATGGGCTTGTGTGGGTTGCGCTCGTCCCAGGCGAAGAACTGATCGGAGCCGACGAAGACCTCGCTCCAGCCCTGCTCAACCGCCCAGACATCGAGGACGCTCATCATCAGCTTGATCCAGTCGGTCTGCTCGCCGTTCTGGCCCACATCCTCCTCCTGGCTGTTGTAGAAGGTCAGCCAGTCGAAGTTCTCGGGCGTCGGCTGGTCGAGGTCATCGGGCGTTGGCTGGTCGAGGTCCTCGGGTGTTGGGTCGTCGTGGTCTTCGGCAATGCGGTGGAGTCCTGCCATCGTGTGGCCTCCCTGGTGGGCGTCGGCGTCGGTCCACCAACAGGATAGCCACGGCTCGACATCTGGTCAAGAGTTCAGCTCTGCCACAGGCATCTTGAGGTCGGGGTGGCGTCTCGCACGCGGGAAGGTGGCACCCGGGCGGCCTGGGAGGCGTCTCGCGCGCGGGAAGGTGCCACCCCGGCCAGGCTGGGTGACGTTTTCGCGCTCGACGTGGCACCTTGCCAGCCCGCGTGACGTTTTTCGCCGCTCGGACGTCACCTGGGCGGCCAAGGTGGCGATGCCCTGGCTCGAGGATGCCATCCGGGCGTGTCGCCGTGTCGTGGCGGCGCTGCGAGGCCCGCCATCATCTCGGGAACCTTCCGTGCGATGAGGGCGCGTAGATGGAGACGGAAGGGGCGATGTCGGTGTCCTCGCTTGTGCGCGTGAGCATGTAGAACG
>JAACVI010000032.1 GCA_009992505.1 Myxococcales bacterium | reverse complement strand
CCCTGCAACAACCGCATGGATCCCTTCACGGAGCTGCGCAGCGCGAGCTTGCTCGCCAAGGCGCGCGAGGGAGACGCCGCCGCGATGCCGGCCATGGAGGCGCTGGCGATGGCCACCATCGACGGCGCACGCGTCCTCGGACTCGGCGACGTGACGGGCTCGCTGGAAGTCGGCAAGCGCGGCGACGTGACCGTGGTCGACCTCGAGGGTCTGCACAGCGGGCCGGCGGGAGACGTGGCCAGCCGCGTGGTCTACGCGAGCCGCGCCAGCGACGTGCGACACGTCGTGGTCGATGGACACATGCGGGTGAAGAACGGCGCGCTCGTCGAGATGGACGCGGAGCGCATCTGGCGTGAGGCCGAGCGCCAGGCAAAGAAGGTCGCGGCCCGCGCGGGCCTCTGACTCAGCCGCCGAGCTGACTGACCGCCGCCTGCACGTCGGCGCGGTCGATCGCGGACGGGGGCGCGAGCTCGAGATAGCGTCGGTAGTGGGCCAAGGCGCGGGCACGATCCGAGCCTCGCATCAGGTCGCCCGTCAGCCGGTGCGCGTCGGCGAGCCACGCGGGCGCGCGCGTCTCAGCGTCCCCGAGGGTGACGGCATGCACCAACGCGGAACGCGCCTCGGCCTGACGGCCAGCGTCCACGCGCAAGCGTCCGAGCCGGTACCACCAACGACCGTGGGAAGCGTCGAGGGCGATGGCGCGCTCGTATTCGCGAATGGCCGACGCGCGATCACCCAGCTCGTCGTAGCAATCGCCACGATCCGCGTAGGCGTCCACGCGACCCGGGGAGAGCTCGAGGGCGCGCGCGAGGTCGAGCAAGGCGTCCTGCACCATGCCGGCGCGCAGGCGCGTGCGACCGCGGACCCAATAGGCGTCGCCGAGGCTGCTGTCGCGCTCGAGGGCGAGCCCGACCTCTTCGTTGGCTTTGCCGAGATCGTTCTGATCGAGGGCGACTCGCGCGAGCCAGAGGTGGTACTCGCCGCGTCCGGGATCGAGCTGCACCGCGTGCGCAAAGTGCTCGAGCGCCTGCGGCAAGTGGCCGCGCGCGTAGTCGACCCGACCCATGAAGTGGATCGCTTCGGGCGAGTCGCGACGAACAGCCAGGACGCGCCGGAGCATGGCATCGGCGTCGTCGATCTGACCGGCGGCGACCTGCGCGGCGCCGAGTCGAAGCATCAGGTCCACGTCGTCGGGGTGCTCTGCCATCGCGCGTGTGTAGCTGGCCACTGCGCGATCGGCCTGACCGCGGGCCTCGAAGAGGCGACCGCGCTCCAGAGCGAGCCCCGGATAGGACGCATCCTCCTGGGCCAGGCGCGTGAGGTTCTGCTCCGCAGCGGCGAGGTGCCCATCGCGGCGACTCGCGACGGCGAGGCCGAAGAGCGCTCCCGTGTCGTGGGCGTCGAGCGCCAGGGCGGCGCGGAACTCGACGGCGGCTTCGGGCAGGTGTTCTCGAGCCAGCTCCGACTCGCCGATCATGCGTCGCACCTGCGCGGTCTCGGGCACGTGTTGGCGAGCTTGGGCGAGGATGGTCGCCGCCGCGTCGGCGTCGTCGCGCGCGAAGTCGAGCTGCGCGAGCGCGAGGTAGCCCGCGAAGGAGTCCGGAGACAGTTCGATCGCGTGACGGAAGGTCTGCTCGGCGGCGTCGTCCTGTTCGAGCGCGTGCTCCGCTTGGCCGCGGGCGATCAACACCTCGACGTCGTCGGGTCGCTCGGTCGCCAGCGCGTTGAGGATCTGCGCGGCGTCCTGCGTTCGCTCCAGGGCGAGCATGCACCGGGCCGCTCCGAGCTTGGCGTCGGCCACGGCCGTTCGTGTGGAACCCGGCGTGACATCGTCCGCGGCGGCCGCTTGCTGGGCCGCTTCGAAGCGCCCCAGAGCGTCGCGGAAGCGTCGCTCCTCGAAGAGCACGCGACCGGAGCCGAGCAAGGCCGCGATCGCGAAGGGCTGCACGGAGATGGCCGAGTCATAGGCTTGGACCGCCTGCCCACGACGCCCGGCGGTCTCGTGGATGCGACCGACCAAGGTGAAGGCGTCCGCCCGGTCCGGCGAGGAGCCGTCCAGCGTCTGTCCGTCCACGGGTTCCGCACCCGCGGCCTGGCGCGCGAAGGTGAGCGCTTCGTCGGGGTGACCGCTCTCGAGCAGCAGGTTCGCCTTGGCCACGCGCGCGGCGAGATGCCCCGGGCTGAGCGTCAGTGTCTGATCGATCGCCGCCCCGGCTCCGTCGTCGTGGCTCGCGAGCAGCGCGCGAGCGAGGCCCCATTGCGCGCGCGCCGCGCCTCCATGGGCGACGCCCTGAGTGAAGGCCTCCGCCGCGGCGGCCGCGTCTCCACGCGCCAACGCGATCTCGCCGGCTACCAGATCGACATAGGGATCGTTGGCGCCTTCACGACGCGCCGCAGCCGCGAACGTCGACGCGACGGGCAGGCGACCTTGGCGTAGAGCGTGCGCCGCCTGCGCGAGGTCGGCACCGGGAGCGATGAAGCTGCGCTTCTCCAGGCGCGCGTAGATGGCGTCGGCGCGCGACTCCGCGGCGGGCTCGCCGCCGAAGCGCACGAGATAGAGTGATTCGTGCACCAGACTGCGCGACAGCAAGCGCCGGTTCAGCCCGGCCGTGCGCCGCGCGAAGGCCAGCTTCGTGAGGCTCGCGCGGACGTCCAGATAGGTGTCGCTGGCCGCTCGTCCTTCGGCGCCAGTGATGACATCCGCCGCCGTCGCGTCGTTGCCCGCGTCGGGCAGGAAACGTTCGAGCGCGTACGTGCCGAAGAGTCCGTGGGGCGTGAACTTGAGCCCCGCGCCGACCGCGACGAGCAGGAGGAGAAAAGCCGCGAACACGACCAGACCGCGCCGTCCCTTGGGCTTGGCCTGGTCCCCGGCGGCTTCCGCCACGCTGATGCGATCGCGGCTCGTCCTCGCCACGTCCGGGCTGACGCCGCGGGTGGGCAACGCTCCGGGACCCTCTTCGGGTAGATCCGCGAACTCGAGCTCGTCCCCACCGCCTAGGTCGACGTCACCGAAGCCGACGCTCCCGGCGCCGGCGCGCCCGTCGGGCGAGAAGTCGAGATCCGACTCCAGGCCATCCGCGCTCAGCGAGCCGTCATCCAGGGAAGGCCGGCGGCGAGGCTCGGGAAGCGCGAGATCGTCCTCGAGCTCCATCCCGTCGTCGTCCTCGAGGGCGGGCAAGGACTGGCGCGCCGAAGGCACGGGGAGATCCCCATCCCCAGCAGCCATCGGGAGATCGAGATCGAAGCTCGCCGCCATGGGCAGGTCGAGGCGGCCGGACGCGACGGGGAGGTCCAGCCCTCCATGTCCCGGCGTGGGCAGGTCGCCATGATCCACCGCCATCGGGAGATCTGCGTTGCCACGTGCGGGGCCGGGGAGATCGCCTTGTCCCTTGGGCATGGGCAGGTCGAGGTCCAGCTCGCCCATGCCCGACCCGCCCGCGGGCGAGTCGGCGGCCCAGGCATCGAAGGGCGTTCCGCCACCCTTGGGCGCGGGCAGGTCGAGGTCGAGATCCGACGACGACGACTTCGGCGCGGGGAGGTCCAGATCGAAACCGCCAGGGCCCATCTTCGGCGCGGGCAGGTCCAGGCCGAAGTCGTCCGACGACGGCTTGCGCGTCGCCGGCGCGGGGAGGTCCAGATCGAAACCGCCAGAGCCCATCTTCGGCGCGGGAAGGTCCAGGCCGAACTCGTCCGACGACGGTTTGCGCGTCGCCGGCGCGGGCAGGTCCGCACCCGAGCCCTTCGGCGCGGGCAGGTCCAGGCCGAAGTCGTCCGACGACGGTTTGCGCGTCGCCGGCGCGGGCAGGTCCGCACCCGAGCCCTTCGGCGCGGGCAGGTCCAGACCGAAGTCGTCTGACGACGGCTTGCGCAGCGCGGGCGCGGGAAGGTCCAGACCGAAGTCGTCTGACGACGGCTTGCGCGCCGCGGGCGCGGGCAGGTCCAGACCGAAGTCGTCTGACGACGGCTTGCGCGCCGCGGGCGCCGGAAGATCCACCCCGAAGTCACCCGCCGCCGACTTGCGCAGCGCGGGCGCGGGCAGACCCACACCCGAGCCCTTCGGCGCGGGCAGGTCCAAACCGAAGTCGTCTGACGACGGCTTGCGCGCCGCGGGCGCCGGAAGATCCACACCCGACGGCATCGGCGGCGCGATCTTCGGACGAGGCGCCGCGGGCGCCGGAAGATCCACACCCGACGACGGCGGGCGCGCGGCCTGACCCATGCCCGACGGCATCGGCGGCGCGATCTTCGGACGAGGCACCGCGGGCGCGGGCAGATCCACACCCGACGACGGCGGGCGCGCGGCCTGACCCATGCCCGACGGCATCGGCGGCGCGATCTTCGGACGAGGCACCGCAGGCGCGGGCAGATCCACACCCGACGCGACCTTGCGCGCGGGCAGATCGACGCCCGAGGGAATCGGCGCTGCGATCTTCGCACGAGGCACCGCAGGCGCGGGCAGATCCACGCCGAAATCCGGGACCGCCGGAGGGGCCAAGGGGGCGAAAGACTCGAGGTCGGCGGAGGAGAGCGGGGCCCCGCTGTCGGCACCGGGGATGCCCACGCCAACCATGGTGCGCTTCGCGGGCGGCGGGCGCGATGGCGCTCGGGGAGGAGCCACGGCCCCGGGCGCTCCGACACCGATGGCGGTGAGCTTGGGCGCGCGGACCGGTAGGGGCGGTGCAGCCGCAGCACTGCCATCGGCCGAGACGTGGAAGGAGGTTCCGCATTTGGGACACCTCATCTTCACGCCGGCAGCCGGCATACGGCGTTCGTCGAGCTCGTACGGAGCGCGACAGGACGGACACTCGACCTTGATCATTGGAGGTAAGGCTATCCCTCAAAAGGTAGACGCCCGGATGGGCGTGGGTAGCCTACCACGCCGACGAACGTGGGTGCAGTAGTACGCGACGGACGGAAACGGGTGACCCACGGACGCGAGCGCCCCTCCCGAACGCGGAAGAGTCACCCATGGACACGGGTTGACGCTGCTGGCTCGGGAGACGTAGCTTCTTGCTTGCCTTGACTGAGAAACACACCGTCACGTTGGTGATCGCGGGCGCCCGCTATCGGATGACCTCCGACACGGAGGAGTCCCACCTGCGTGGCCTCGCGGACATGATCAACGAGCGCATCGCCTCCCTCGGCGACAAGGCCGTACAGAAGGCCTCGCCCGCGCAGCTGTTGGCGGTCGTCGCGCTCGGCTTGGCCGAGGATCTGAGCGAGGAGAGCCGGCGCCGCGAGGAGCTCGAGGGGCGCGTGCGGAACGTGGTCACGCACGCCATCGCGCGCATCGACCAACGCCTCGAACAGGACGCGAGCGTCGAGCAGGACGCAGGCGAGCAGCCATGACCTCGCCGCTTCGGGGCGAGCTGTGTCCATTGGCGCCAATCGCGTGACTCCGCGGCGAGGGCGCGAGACGTTGGAAGATGGCCCGCGCTTGCGAGCGCAGCTCAAGAAACAGCTGCGCGGTCAGATGAAGGCGATCCGCGGCGCGCTGCCTGCGGAGGCGCGGGTCGCACGCTCTTCCGCGATCGTCGCGCGCGTGCTCGAGCTTGCCGCCTGGCGCGAGGCCAAGGTCGTCGCCGCCTTCATCGCCATGCGCGGCGAAGCGGACCCCGCGGCGCTG
>JAACVI010000031.1 GCA_009992505.1 Myxococcales bacterium | reverse complement strand
TCGGGTGGGGCATCGTCGGGTGGGGCATCGTCGGGTGGGGCATCGTCGGGTAGGGCATCGTCGGGTGGGGCATCGTCGATCCTGCGTGTGTCATCGGTAGACGGGCTTCCGCTGCTCGACGTGGGCGTCGTGCGCCTCGCGAAAGTCCGGATGCTCCATGCAGATGGCCTGCGCCTGCGCCTCGGCCTCGATGCCGCTGTCGAAGTTTAGGTTCGACTCGTACTCGAGCATCTTCTTGGTCATCGAGTGGGCGAAGGCTGGACCCGCGGCGAGGCGCTGCGCGAGCTCCATCACCTCCTGGCTCAGCGCGTCGTTGGGCACGACGCGGTTGACCAGGCCGATGCGGTGCGCCTCTTCGGCCTGCACGAAGTCGCCCGTGAGCAAGAGCTCGCTGGCGCGACCGAAGCCGACGAGCCGAGGCAGGAGCCAGGCGGCGCCCATATCCGCGCCCGAGAGCCCGACCTTGGGGAAGAGGTAGGCGATGCGCGTGTCCTCGGCGGCGATGCGCAGGTCGCAGGCCGCGGCGATCACCGCGCCCGCGCCGCACACCACGCCGTGCAGCTCGGCGATCACGGGGGGACGCGCGTGGCGAATGGCGGCCACGAGGGCGCCCGTCATGCGCGTGAACTCGAGCAAGCCCGCCATGTCGCGATCGAAGAGCTGGGCGATGATGTCCTCGACGTCGCCTCCCGAGCAGAAGCCGCGCGGGCCGGCGCCACGGAGCACGATGGCGCGCACCTCGGGGTGTTGGCTCTGGCCGTGTGCCAGCGCGCGAAACACGTCGCGCAGCTCGGCGTAGACCTCGAAGGTGAGCGCGTTGATCCGGCTCGGACGATTGAGCGTGAAGACGGCGACGCCGTCCACGACCTGGCTGTCGAAGCTCTTCGTCTTCAGCGTGGTCACGTCGAGGCTCACGGGATCACCGCCGTGGCCTGGATCTCGACCTGCGCGCCGGGGTCGAGCAGATCCTTCACCTCGACCAGGGCCATGGCCGGGAAGTGCTTGCCCATGTGCGCGCGGTAGGCCGCACCGACCGCGGCGACGGCGCCGAGATACGACTGCTTGTCTTTGACGTAGATGGTCAATTGACCGACGTCCTTCGGCTCTCCGCCCGCTTCACGCACCACGGCCACGACGTTCTCGAGCGCCTTGGCGAACTGAGTAGCGAAGTCGTCCGAGACGATACGCGCGTCGGCATCCCACGCGATCTGACCGGCGACGAAGAGCATGCGGCCGGGCGGCGCGAGCAGGCCGTTGGAGTAGCCGCGGCCGGGCGCGAGGCTGGCTGGAGAGATGGGTCGCATGGTCGACGACGCTAGTCGCTTCCGCCCGACGGCCGCAAGCGTGGCCGACTGTTCGCATGCTCACCCGCGCCCTGGCCCGCTGGGCTCGCCATGCTACATGCCACACATGGCCAAGCCCAAAAAGAAGCGCAAGCCCTCCAAGACAGCCTCTCGCAAGGTGGGCGAGAGCGACGACGCCAGCGGCGTCGAGGAGCCGACGGAGGCCGAATCGGCCGCTACGGAAGACGACACGTCCGGGGAGGACGAGTCGACGCCGGAGGAAGAGCCCAAGCCCGAGCCCGCCAAGAAGGCGCGCAAGAGCGTGCGCGAGCGTGAGCCCGTGCCCGAGAACATCCCCACGCGGCCCGAGGGGCAAGGCAAGGGAGCGGGCGGGCTCATCTTCGTCGGCATCATCTTCGGTCTGCTCCTGTTCGCCGTCGTCGTGCAGATGGTCGTGGGGCCGTGAGCGGGGGACGAGGCCGTGACTGAGCCGCGGACCTCGGCCGTCGAGGGACTCGAAGACCTCTTCGCGGTGCTCGATCGCGTTCCCTTCGTCGCCGGCGTGAAGCGCGACGCGGGCAGGCTGCGACGCCTGCTCTACGAACGGCGTCCGGCGCGGCTGGTGGTCGTGGGCCATGGGAAGAGCGGTCGATCGACGTTGCTGAATCTGTTGATGGACCGCGCCGTGCTGCCCACTGGCGACGACGACGCGCTCTGCGACGGAGACTGGATCGGCGTGGACGCCTATGGCAGCCGCGTGTCGTGGCTCGAGCTCAGCCCGGGCACGGACGCCGCGCTCCTGGGGCGCGCGATCCGCGAAGGTGGCCCCGACGCCGTGATCGCTCTGATCGAGGTGGAGGCGAGCGACGCGCGCGCCACGTTGCGTCTCGCGCGTGACCTCGCGCGCGACGAGGGCCGCGTGCCGGTGCTGGTCGTGCTGGCCCAGACGGATCGTGTCGCGCCACGGCGCGCTCGCGAGCTCTCGCGTGACCTGGCGGAGCAAGCGACAGAGCTTGGACTGCCCAGCTCACGCGTCTTCTCCGTCAGCGCGCCTACGCGCAGTGGCGTCACCGTCTTCGCCGACGCTCTGATCGAGGCGCTGCCGCGCTGCGCTCAGCTCGAGAGTGCGCGCGCCATGCCCTGCGCCCGCGCCAGTCGTCTGCGCATCGCGCGTGAGATCGTGCGCGCCTCCGGATCCCTCGCGGTCACGGTGGCCCTCGTGCCGCTGCCACTCTCGGACGTGGCGTTCCTCGCGCCACTGCAGGTCGCCATGGTCAGCAGCGTGGCTCACCTCGCGGGTCGCGCCTGGGATCGCGAGACCATCAGCGAGTGGGCGGCCAGCGTCGGTTTCGTGGGCGGCGCGGGCTTCGGCATGCGCTGGGGCGCACAGCAGCTGGTGAAGCTGGTCCCCGGCGCGGGCTCCTTCATCTCCGCGGGCATCGCAGGCGCGGGCACGGCGGCGCTGGGCAAGAGCGCGATCGCCTGGTTCCTCGAGCGCGAGGTCTGAAGCGTCCGAGATTTGTTAGAGTCTCGGCGCATGAGCGCTGCGTCTCCTCCTCCTCCCCACTTCCCCGACCGCTTCAACATGGCGGACTACTTCCTCGACGCGCGTGTGCGTCAAGGCGAAGGCGCGCGCTGGGCCGTCACCATCGGAGGTCGCCGCTACAGCTTCGATGAAGTGCACGAACGCGCGCATCGTGCGGCGGGCGCGTTGCGGTCCGAGGGCGTGGACTTCGAGGATCGCGTGCTCTTGATCCTGCCCGACGGCATCGAGTTCGTGGACGCCTTCTTCGGCACGCTGATGGCGGGCGGCGTCTTCTGCTTGGCGAACCCCCTCGTGAAGGAGGAGGACTTCGCCTACCTCCTCGGCTACACGCGAGCGCGTGCCGTGGTCGCCCACGCCTCGACTCTGGACAGGCTCGCGCCCGCCCTCGCGGCGCATCCGCGATGTCGTGCGCGCTTCGTCGTCGGCGGTGAGGCCGAGGGTTTCCACGAGTGGGAACGAGCGCTCGCCCAAGCGTCCCCCGACACGGCCACGGCCGAGACCTCCAAGGACGACCTCGCGGGCTGGCTCTTCACCAGCGGCACGACGGGCAAGCCCAAGGGCGCCGTGCACTTCCACCACGACTTCCCCTTCAACACGGAGTGCTACGCCAAGCATGTGCTCGGTCTGCGCGCGGACGACGTCTTCGTCAGCGTCTCACGTCTCTTCTTCGGCTACGGCACGGGCACGAACCTGATGTTCCCCTTTGCCCTCGGCGCGGAGGCCATCCTCTTCCCCGAGAAGCCCACCGCGGATCGCCTCTTCGATCACATCGAAGCGCATCGGGTCACCGTGCTCACCAACGTGCCGGCGATGATCCGCCAGATGCTCGACTCGCCACGCGCCGAGAGCGCGGACCTCTCCTCGCTCAGGCTCTGTCTTTCGGCCGGCGAGGCATTGCCACCCGACCTCTACGCGCGCTGGATGGAGCGCTGGCCCAACGCCGAGCTGCTCGACGGCATCGGCTCGGCGGAGATGTTCCATATCTACATCAGTAACCGCCCGGGGAGGGCGGTCCCCGGTTCGCTGGGGGAGATCGTGCCCGGCTACGAGGCGCGCATCGTGGGCGCGGACGACCAGGATTTGGCTCACGGCGAGGTGGGACGCCTGTGGGTGAAGGGCGACAGCGCGGCGCTCTGCTACCACCGCGACCACGAGAAATCCAAGGAGACGCTGCGCGGCGATTGGGTGGTCACGGCCGACCTCTTCCGTCGCGACGCGGACGGCGTCTACTGGTACTCGGGGCGCGCGGACGACCTCTTGAAGGTCGGCGGCATCTTCGTCAGCCCGCTCGAGATCGAGGACTGCCTCAGCCGTCATCCCGCCGTGCGCGAGTGCGCGGTCGTGGGCGTCGACGACGGGGGCGGGCTCACCATCCCCAAGGCCTTCGTCGCTCTGCGCGAGGGCTTCCTAGGCGACGACTCGCTGGTCGACGAGCTGCAGCTCTGGGCCAAGGAGAAGCTCGCCCGCTACAAATTTCCACGAATGGTGTCGTTCGTGGAGGCACTGCCACGCAATGATCGCGGCAAGATCCTCCGCCGGGAGCTGACATGACCCATCGCCGACATCCTGCGCGCCTGTTCGAGCTGACCTACGAGGAGGCCTCCGCCGTGCTCGAACGCGGGGCCGTGGCGCTCCTGCCCGCGGGCGCGACCGAGGCGCACGGGCCGCATTTGCCCCTGGGCACGGACGTCGTGATCTCGGAAGCGGCGGCGCTGCGTGCGGCCGAGTTGCTGATCGCGGAGGGGCACGAGGCGCTGGTGCTGCCTCCCCTCGCCTACGGGGTGACGGACTTCGCGCAGGGCTTCGCGGGCACGGTCTCGATCCCCTTCGACGCCGTGCGCGCCCTCGTCCATGGCGTGGTGCGTGGTGCGATGGAGACGGGCTTCGTCGGTGTCGTCGCGCTGAGCGCCCACCTCGAGCCCGACAACCTGCGCGCCATCCGCGAGGGCGTGGCCCAGGCTGTAAGCGAGGGCGCGAAGGCCGTGTTCGTGGACGTGACGCGCCGGCCCCATCCGGCCAAGCTCGGCGCGGAGTTCCAGGGCGGCGCCTGTCACGCGGGGCGCTACGAGACGAGCCTGGTCATGGCCGCGACGCCCTTTCTGGTGCACGAGGACCTGGCCGTCGGGCTGCCGGAGAACCCCACCTCCCTGTCCGAGGCCATCGCTGCGGGTCGACACAGCTTCCGCGAGGCCGGTGGCGACCGGGCCTACTTCGGCGCGCCTGCCGAGGCGAGCGCCGCCGAAGGAGAGGCTCTGTTGAGCCAATTGGCCACGATCTATCTCGAGGCCGCGCGCGCGCTCCTGGCCGAGTAGCACCTCCCACGGACGCCCTCGATCGTCGGAGAGAACTCACAAACCGCCGGCGCTGTCCTCGGGCTGAGACTTGACCTATGCTGACGGTGAGTACAGAACATTGTGCCTCTGTCGTACTTGGGGGAGAGCAGAGCCGACCGGAAGAACATGCCACCCAGCCCCTCCCAGAGACTCATCGACACCGTCCTCGCGCTCTCGGGCCTCTCCCAGGTGCTCGGGCCTGGGATCCTGCGGCGCTCGCTGGCCGAGACCGGCGGCGATCCGGAACAACCGACCAGCGATCAGTTTCGCAACGCTCTGCCTCGCATCGAGGCCCGACTGCGCATCTACATGTCCGACTCCGAGGCTGTGCGACGCGCCGGACGCATCGCAGGCTTCCTGGCCCACGCGGACGGAGATCTGGCCTCGGAGGATCCGCGCGATTGGTCCGTCTTCGGCAAATCCGTCGACATCCTCAAGGAGGCGCGGCGCAGGCTGAGCCAGAGCCAAGAGGTGCAGCTCGACGATCCGCTGCCCGAGGACAAGTCGCCGGGCGGCCACTGAGCTCTGTTCTGGGGTGGCGTCCGTTCTGGAGTGGCTCCTGCACAAGGCGCCTGGGAGCGGTGTGGGCTACTCGAGTGGCCAGTAGAGGTGGCGCAATTCCCGGCGGTTCACGCTAGTGTATCTGGCACGTACCCTGCTTCTGGAGAGGCCATGCATCATCCTTCCGGTTTGAGACTCCTCCTGATCCTTGCGCTCCTTGCGCCTCTGGGCTGCACCGCCGAGACCAGCGCGCCGCCGGCCGAGCAGGACCTGCTCTTCGGGCTGGACTCGCCCGGGACCGCCCGCATGGGTGCTCCGAGCAACGCCGAGCTACCCGACGAGGGCAAGGCCGACGAGGTGCTGCCCGCGCACTTCGACCTGGTCGCCACCCAGTCGCCG
>JAACVI010000030.1 GCA_009992505.1 Myxococcales bacterium | reverse complement strand
GCTGTTCTGGCCGGTCCGGTGACCGGGAGAGGATCCGTCGGAGGAGTTCATGGCGAACCCGCAGATGGTGATGTACGAGGAGGAGTTCAATCAGATCCAGGCGATCGTTGATCGTTTGGTTCGTGAGGCGAACGCCGAAGTCGTTTTCATCATCGACAAAAATGGTCAGCTCATCGCAGCGGCCGGTGACACCGCAGACGTGGACACGACTTCGCTCGCGTCCTTGACCGCCGGTAACATCGCCGCCACCGGTGGCATCGCGAAGCTCCTACGTGAGAACGAGTTCACCACTCAGTTCCACGAAGGCGAGCGTGCCAACATTCACATCCAGCTGGTGGGCAACCGCGTCATCCTGGTCGTGATCTTCGACAACAAGACGAGCCTGGGGCTCGTGCGGTTGCGTGTGAAGAAGTCCAGCGAACAGCTCAACGGCATCTTCGAGCGGCTCCTGGCCAAGGTGGAGGATCCAGAGCGGGAGGCTCCCTTCGCCGAGATCACCGACGACGACATCGACAACCTCTTCAACGATTGAGCCGATAGATGTCGTTCATCAACTACCTCTCGCGAGAGATCAACTGCAAGATCGTGTTCTACGGTCCTGGGCTTTGTGGCAAGACCACGAACCTGCAGTTCATCTACAACAAGACGAATCCGGACGCGAAGGGCAAGATGATCAGCCTCGCGACCGAGACCGAGCGCACGCTCTTCTTCGACTTCCTGCCGCTGGCCCTGGGAGAAATCCGCGGCTTCAAGACCCGCTTCCACCTGTACACGGTGCCCGGCCAGGTCTTCTACGACGCGAGCCGTAAGCTGATCCTGAAGGGTGTGGATGGCGTGGTCTTCGTCGCGGACTCTCAGATTGCGCGCACCGAGGCCAACATCGAGTCGATCGAGAACCTGCGCACCAACCTGGCGGAACAGGGCTACAGCCTCGATAAGCTCCCCTACGTCGTGCAGTACAACAAGCGCGACATGCCCGCGATCGCTCCCGTCGAAGAGCTGAGGGCGCTGTTGAACCCTGGCGGCGTGCCCGATTTCGAGGCCATCGCGGTCTCTGGACAAGGCGTCTTCGACACGCTCAAGGCCATCGCGAAGCTGGTGCTGACCGAGCTGAAGCGGGGCGGGCGCGGCTGAACGGGGCGGGCGCGTGAGGCGGAACTTCCATCTCGGCCGGGTCTTCGACGGACGCCATTCGTCCTTGGCGTCGCGGCGAGCGGCCCACGCGATCGTCCTCGCCCTCGCCTTCGGCAGCGCGCTGGCAGGCCTCTCCTGCACCGGGGCCAGCCCGACCGTGGGCTACGAGCTCCAGGGGCGCGTGACCGACGACTTCACCGGCAGCGGGCTCTCCGGAGCCGACGTCACCTTCACCTCCGACACGGGCTTCTCCGCCGCCACCCGCGCGGACAGCGGAGGTCGCTACCGCATGGCGGTGGAGTCCGACGTGCCCTTCGGACAGGTTCGCGCCGAGCACGATGGCTACACCGCCGCGGAAGCGACGGTCTTCTTCGACACCGAAGCGCGCGTGATCGACCTGACCCTCAGGCCGCTCTAGAGCGTGAGCCGCTCCCGCCCTCGATCGACAGGGTCACGAGGAGCTCGTCGCGAGCCAAACGGACTTGTGATCAATCCTCAGGGCGAGGCGAGCAGGTCGTCGAGTTCGTGGCTGCGATCGAGGGCCGCGAGCTCCGTGTAGCCACCGATGGAGCGACCATCGATGAAGATCTGGGGCACGGTCGATTGCCCCGAGAGCTCGCGGATGCGTCGTCGCTGTTCCTGATCGCCGCTCACGTCGATGGCGCGATAGGCGACGCCCTTGTCGTCGAGCAGACGGCGCGCGGCCTGGCAGTAGCCGCAATAGGGGGTGAAATAAACTTCCACTTCAGGCTGGGCCATAGGTGCAGAGTGAGCCTCGGACGGCGCCCATTCAAGCGCCGCCCGGGCCTGAGCGTGAGGCCGCTCAGCGCCTGCTTCGGCGCCAGCCCAGAGCCAACAGGCCCAGGGCCAGGAGCGAGGCCGGGGGACGGCCGCCTTCGGACGTGGACACGCGGCAGCCGCAGCCGCCGCCATCCCCGGCCGGGGTCGAGGCGTCCACGTCTCCCGCGTCAGCCGCGGCGCCCGCGTCGAGATCGACCGCTCCGTCCGCACCCGCGTCGGCCACGCCGCCATCCATGGCAGGCTCCGGGCAGGTCGCGGAGGCGTCGCCGCTGCGCGTGAGTTCCGCCTGAATCTGGTAGACGCTCGGACCCCGATCCGTGAGGTCCTCGGCCACGATCCCGATGTAGAGCGTCTGGCATCGCGGCAGCGGCAGATCGCTGGAGCCATCGAGGACGACGTTGGTGACGCTCGGGTACTCGCCGTCGGCCACCAGAGGCGGGTGGCGTGTGGAGCGAAAGAGCGCGGGCTGACCCACGCGCAGATAGAGCCCGTAGCGGCCCGCGGCCGTGAGCTTCTGGATGTTGAGCGAGAGCCGCGTGGCGTCCGCCGGCACCTCGATGCGGTAGTGAAGTGGCGTGACGTTCGCGCCGAAGCTGCCGGTGATCTGGCTGTCGCCGCTGAAGCCCATGTGCGATTCGCCGTCGTCGAGGGGCACCTCGCGCGCGCAGCCCACGAGGCCGCGGGTGGCGAGGGCGGCCTCGATCGCCGTGAGCTGCGACATGTCGATGCGGCCCATGCCCTCAAAGGCCGCGGCCGTGGCCAAGAGCGTCTCGCCCGCGTGGGCGAGGTCGGGGTTGTCGGGGAAGGCAGCCAGCGTGGCGAAGACGATGGCGTCGCCCTCGTCGGCACCGACGAGGGTGCGCACGTCCCAGGCGCTGCCGCTCCAGAGGTTTCCGTCCGCGTGCCCCTCACCGAAGAGGTCGTTGGGGCAGGTCATGGTGTTGTCGAGGCGTCGCAGCGCGCCCTCGGCGCCGAAGCTGCCGCCGAGCCCCGTGAAGTACTCGGCCATCAGGGGATCGCCCGTGACACTGCCGCTGAAGTAGTCGGCGGTGCCCTCGTTGACGGCGCTGGGCTCGTAGTGAACGCCCAGGCGCGGATCGAGATCGAAGCCCACGATGCTGGAGACCAGGTCGACCACGCCGTGCGTGTACTCGTGATAGATGACGTCGCCGTCGTAGCCGAAGTCCTTCATGCCCTGGCCCATGGCCAGGAAGGGACACTCGGCGCGACCGCAGGAGGCGGGGGAGTAGAAGGCGTTGTCGTACTGAAGGCCGGGCGTCTCCGTGTAGTTGGCGATGGCCTCGATCACGCCGGTGGCGTCGCAGCAGCTCCAGTCGAAGCCAAGGCGCTCGCGGAAGAAGCGCGCCACGCGGTCGACGTGGAAGTAGACGTTCACCTCGGCGAAGGGATCGTCGAAGGAGGGATCGACGGGATCGAAGAGGAAGTTTCCGTCGGTGTCTGCCATGGCGCGCTGGGCGGGCGCGCAGCTCGAGCCCGTGGCGGAGCAGCTCGACACACGCACGTAGCGACCGGTGAGGAAGCGCGCGCTGGTGAGGTCGGGCAAGTCGACGTCGCTGGTCATCATGTCGGCGACCACCGGGTTCGGATCCCAGACGCGCCCGAGGGCCTCCTGCGTCAGGGGCCGCGCGACGAGCAGGCTGCCGTCGTGGGCGTCGACGTAGGCCTCGAGGCGCGTGGACGCGCGCTCCCCGTCCTGCACCTCGACCACGAAGGCGCGGTGGAGCTGCTCCGTGTCGTCCAGCGCGGCCATGCGAACGTCGAGCACGCGCGGCTCGCGGAAGTGGAAGCCATCGCCGAGGGCCACGACCTTGGCCTGCTCCGCGTCGAGGCGAGCGTCGCTCAGGGTCGAGGTGGCGGAGCCGACGCGCGCCTGAATCGACTCGACGCTTCCGTCCGGCCACAGCCGCACCACGGCGCCGCGCGCCAACACGGGCAGCCCCTGCACGACACGATGAAAGCGCACGACCGTCATGCCCGAGGTGGACGTGACGCGACCGAGCACGAACTCCGAGGCGTCCAGACCGAAGCTCGCGCCGTAGCGTTGAAGCGCGGCGCGGGCGCGGGTCGGGGCGTCGTCACCGGGCACGGCCAGGCGCATGCCATAGGCGAAGCGCAGCTGACCGTCGGCGTAGCGCAAGAGCGTGGCCTGCGATCCCGCGACCACACGAAACGAAGGAGCCGTCTGCGCGTCGGCGCGTGGCGTGGGCCAGGCGACGAGCAGAGCGACGAGCAGAGCGACGGGCGCAATCAGGCCGATGCCGGCGGAGGAGAGGCGAAGATCGATGGACATGGGAGACTCGGAGAGGGGGACGCGCCGGGGGGAGGCCGGCGGAGGTTAGAGCGCGATGCAGGCCGGCGGCAAGGTGGCCTCGCCTCGATGGTGGTCCGAACTCCGTTGCCGCGGGGCTTTACGAAGGGGAGAGGTATCCTATACGTCCCGAGTCGTGGTCCGGTTACAAGCGCGCACGAGGAGCAGGTGTAGGTTCGGGATCGCCCTCGCGATCGGCGTGCTCGTGGCTGCCGGCTCGGGGAGCGCCTCCGCACAGACGCTGCGCAGCGACGAGGCGTGGGCGGAGCTGGGCCGAGGCGGGATCCACGGCATCACCGTGGGGCCCATCGAGTCCTCCCAGTTCCCTGGTCGCGGCTACGGCACGCCCGTCAGCGCGAGGCTGCTCGATCAGCTCGCCGCCATGGGCGTGAACTGGATCTCCATCACGCCCTTCGGCCGGCTGTGGGCTCTGGACGACACGCGCGTCCTGATGGACTTCGAGGCGCCCTACGACAGCAACCGCGAGGGCGTGCGCGAGATGGTCGCCCAGGCGCACGCGCGAGGCATCCGCGTGCTGTTGATCCCCCACCTCTGGGTCGAGACGGGCGGCTGGCGCGGGCGCGTGGACCCAGGTTCCCCCGAGGGCTGGAGCGCCTACCAACACAGCTACTCCGACTTCGTCCTGGCCTGGGCCCGGGACGCAGCCGAGGCGGGCGCGGACGCGCTCTCCGTGGGCGTCGAGATGAAGAGCCTCTCCTACCGCTTCGGCGCCTTCTGGGAGCAGCTCATCGGCGACGTGCGCGCGGTCTTCCCTGGTCTTCTGACCTACAGCGCCAACTGGGACGAGGTGGACGACGTCGTCTTCTGGGAGCAGCTCGACTTCATCGGCGTCAACGCCTTCTACCCGCTCGCGAACCATCCAGGCGCGAGCGACGCCGAATACCTCGAGGGCGCGCGCGCACGCGTGCCCGAGCTGCGCGAGCTTTCGCACGAGCTGAAGCGCCCCGTGCTCTTCGTGGAGATCGGCTACACGACGCGTCAAGACGCGGCGGTGGAGCCATGGCTCTGGCCCGACGACATGCAGCACGTGGTCATCGACGAGGGCGAGCAGGCGCGGGCCATGTCCGCGCTCTTCGAGGCCTTCTTGCCCGAGCGCTTCTTCGCCGGCTTCTTCGTCTGGCGCTACTACGCCGACCTGGACGACGTGTCGCAGGAGGCCATCTGGGGCTTCTCGCCGCACGCCAAACGCGCGGAGAGGCTGCTCACGGAGGTCTTCCACGCGCGCTGGGGCGTCGATCCCGAGCCCTTCCCGTGGCTCCACCCCGCGCCCGTGCCGCCGCCCTACCCCTACGCCGGCTTCTTGCCCGAGCTCTTCCGCGGCCCGGGCTCATCGCTCACCATCCCCTGAGCGCGACGCGCCCCAGGCCCAGGGGGGCCA